>NZ_JAALDU010000357.1 GCF_014145015.1 Dietzia sp. E1
GGGCAGGTCGGCGGCCGCGACGGTCACGGCCGTGCCCGGGTCGGCGAGCCCGGCGACGACCTCGGACCATCCCGAGCCCAACACGAGGGCGATGTCGTGGCGGTCGCGACCGCTCAGCCGCGCGATCTGTGCGGCCGCGGCGCGGGCGTCGTCGGTGGGGGAGAGCAGGGGCGCCATCGGCCGCTCAGGCGCCCGGGCCGACGTTGCGTGATTCCCGCGTGCGCAGCTCGTGCACGTACTGGTCGGGGGCACCCGCGCACTCGGCGGCGTCAGCGAGCAGACCGAGGTACCTCGCCGACGGCAGCCCGCCCTCGAAGGCGTCCATGACGTACAGCCACGCGAGCACGGTGTCGTCGGTGCCGGTGGGGGTGGTGTCCACGGCGAACTCGGATTCCTGGGCGTCGACCGGGGGGCCGTCGGGCACGGTCGGCTGGCGGGTGACGCGGACGCGGATCTTCCGCGCGGGCATCTCGTCGGTGCCCTCCCAGCGGTCGAGGGCCCGGACGTCCTCCTCGGGGACGTCGTAGAGCACCACGAAGACCCTCGACCCCTGGTCCGGCACGACCGTGGCGACGGCGCCCTCCCAGGTGGGATCGTCCCCGGCGAAGGTGAGGCGCCAGCCGTCCACCCACCCGGTCCCGGCGAAGGGGGAGTGCGGCGCGCGGGTGTTCATCTGATCGGGATGCATGTTCGTCCCGTACGCGGCGTAGAGAGGCACGGCCACAACCCTAGTCCCTGGGGGCGGCACCGGGCCCGACGTCCTCGGCCCCGGTCGGGTCGTTCGACTACCGTGTATGGCGGACGTGACGCGGTCCGCCACAGCGGGGCGCGGCGCTCGGCCCTTACCCCTGTGAGCCGTGGAGGACATGTGACGCAACGCATCATCATCATCGGCGGCGGACCCGCCGGCTACGAGGCGGCGCTGGTCGCCGCCCAGTACGGTGCGGACGTCACGATCGTCGACTCGGACGGCATCGGCGGCAACTGTGTGCTCAGCGACTGCGTGCCGTCTAAGACGTTCATCGCCACCACGGGCGTGCGCACGGACATGCGTCGCGCCGAGGAGATGGGCGTCCAGGCGCACTTCGACCCCACCGCGTACAAACTCGGGCAGGTCAACGGGCGTGTGAAGTCGCTCGCCCGCGCGCAGTCCGCCGACATCCGGGCGCAGCTGCAGCGCGAGGGCGTGCGGCTGATCTCCGGCTGGGCGCGTCTGCACGACTCCCAGCCGGGCATGGCCTCGCACCGGGTGGCCGTGACCTTCGAGAGCGGGCAGGAGAAGATCTTCGACGCCGACGTGGTCCTCATGGCCACCGGTTCCAGCCCCCGCGTGCTACGGGGCGCCGAACCCGACGGCGAGCGGATCCTCAACTGGCGTCAGCTCTACGACCTCACCGAGCTGCCCACCCACCTGGTCGTCATCGGCTCGGGCGTCACCGGTGCCGAGTTCGTCTCGGCGTTCACCGAGATGGGCGTCAAGGTCACGATGGTCTCCAGCCGCGACCGGGTGCTGCCGCACGAGGACGCCGACGCCGCCCTGGTGTTGGAGGAGGCCCTGAGCGAACGTGGCGTGTCGCTGGTCAAGCACGCGCGCGCCGACGCGGTCGAGCACTTCGAGGACGGCATCATCGTCCGCCTCGGCGGCGGGCGCACGGTCAAGGGCTCGCACGCCCTCATCTGCGTCGGGTCGGTGCCCAACACCCAGGGCCTCGGTCTGGAGAACGCGGGCGTCGAGCTGCAGCCCAGCGGCCACATCAAGGTCGACCGCGTCTCCCGCACCACCGCCCCGGGCATCTACGCCGGTGGCGACTGCACGGACCTGTTCCCGCTGGCCTCGGTGGCCGCCATGCAGGGCCGCATCGCGATGTACCACGCGCTCGGTGAGGGCGTGAACCCCATCAAGCTGCGGACCGTCGCCTCCGCGGTGTTCACGCGGCCCGAGATCGCCACGGTCGGCATCTCGCACGCGCAGATCGAGAGCGGCGAGGTCCCCGCCCGCGTCGAGGTCATGCCGCTGGCCGGCAACCCGCGGGCCAAGATGCGCAGCCTGCGGCGCGGCTTCGTCAAGCTCTTCTGTCGCCCGGCCTCCGGCGTGGTGATCGGCGGCGTGGTCGTGGCCCCCACGGCGTCCGAGCTGATCCTGCCGATCTCGGTGGCGGTGCGGAACCAGCTCACGGTGGGCGACCTCGCGGGGTCGTTCTCGGTGTACCCGTCCATGACGGGCACGATCACCGAGTCGGCCCGCCAGCTCATGCGCCACGACGACCTGGACTGAGCGGCGCCCGCGACGCCCGTTGACACGGCGGCACCCGCGGCACCCGCCGCCCCGGCGGCGCCGCCGGGACTCAGCCCTCGGCGTCCGCCCAGTCCAGCGTCCGCTCGACCGCGTCGTTCCACCGCGCCAGCAGCCGCTCCCGCTCCTGCTCCGGCATCTGCGGCGACCAGCGGCAGTCCTCCCTCCACAGCTCCCGTAGCCGGTCGGGGGAGTCCCACTGACCCACCGCCAACCCGGCCGCGAACGCGGCCCCGAGCGCGGTGGTCTCGGTGACCTCGGGACGGATCACGTCCACGCCGAGGATGTCGGCCTGGAACTGCATGAGGTAGTCGTTGACCACCATCCCGCCGTCGACGCGCAGCGAGTCCGCGGACTCACCGGCGTCGGCGACCATCGCGTCGGTCATCTCACGGGTCTGGAACGCGGTCGCCTCCAGGGCCGCGCGGGCCAGGTGCGCGCGGGTGTGGAAGCGCGTCAGCCCGACCATCGCGCCGCGGGCGTCCGGCCTCCAGCGCGGGGCCAGCAGCCCCGAGAACGCGGGCACCAGATAACAGTCCCCGTTGTCCTCCAGCGACTTGGCCAGCCCCTCCGTCTCGTCCGCGGTCGAGATGATCCCGAGGTTGTCGCGCAGCCACTGCACCAACGACCCGGCCACGGCCACGGACCCCTCCAGCGCGTAGACCGGGTCGTCGTCCCCCAGCTGGTAGGCCACAGTGGTGAGCAGGCCGTTGTCGCTGAACTGTGGCGTCGTGCCCGTGTTGAGGAGGAGGAACGCGCCCGTGCCGTACGTGTTCTTCGCCTCCCCGGGCTCGAAGCAGGTCTGGCCGAACATCGCGGCCTGCTGATCCCCGAGGATCCCCGCGATGGGCGTACCGCCGAACATCCTCCGTTCGGTCACATGGCCCAGCACACCGGAGGAGGGGACGATCTCCGGGAGCATCGCCCGGGGCACGCCGATCTCGCGACAGAGGTCCTCACTCCACTCCAGCGTCCGCAGGTCCATCAGCAGGGTGCGCGACGCGTTGGTGACATCCGTGACGTGGAGGGCCTCCTCGTCGTCGTCACCTCCACGGCTCCCACCCGTGAGGTTCCACACCAGCCACGAGTCGATGGTCCCCGCCAGCAGCTCCCCGGCCTCCGCGCGCTCGGTGCCGCGCTCGCCTCGCGAGTCGAGGTGATCGAGGATCCACCGGATCTTGGGCCCGGCGAAATAGGTCGACAGGGGTAGGCCCGTGGCGTCGCGGAAGCGGTCGTCGCCGTCGGGGTGCCCCTCGGCCAGACGAGCGCAGATCCCCGACGTGCGGGTGTCCTGCCACACGATCGCGTTGTAGACCGGCTCGCCGGTCGTCCGGTCCCACACGACGGTGGTCTCACGCTGGTTGGTGATGCCGATCGCGGTGACCGCCGCCGGCTCGAGGTCCGCCCGGCCCGCCACCTGACCCATCGCCGTGCGCACGTTCGCCCAGATCTCCACCGGGTCGTGCTCCACCCATCCCGCCCGCGGCAGGATCTGCCGGTGCTCCACCTGGACCGTGGCCGCGGGGACCGGCATTCCCTGGTTGTCGAAGAGGATCGCCCGCGTCGACGTGGTGCCCTGATCGATCGCCAGAATGTAGGTGTTGCGAGTCACGGGCCCAAGACTACGTCCGCCCGCGCGTAGAGTCGGGGCCGACCGGCCGGAACCCCACGCCCGGCCGTGGAGGGAGCGTCCATGCCCACGACCAGGTCCCGATCCGTCCTCGGACCCGATCGCCGCGCGGAGACGTGGCGCAGGCTGGAGGAGGACACCTTCGACGTCGTGGTAGTCGGCGGGGGTGTGGTCGGCACGGGCAGTGCGCTGGACGCCGCCACGCGCGGGCTGAACGTGGCACTCGTCGAGGCCCGCGACTTCGCGGCGGGGACCTCCTCCCGCAGCTCCAAGATGTTCCACGGCGGGCTGCGTTACCTCGAGCAGCTCGACTTCGGCCTGGTTGCCGAGGCGCTGCACGAGCGGGAGCTCAGCATGACCCGCCTGGCGCCGCACCTCGTCACCCCGCTGAAGTTCCTCTTCCCCCTGACCCGCCGCTTCTGGGAGCGCCCGTACATGGCCGCCGGGTTCGTGCTCTACGACGTGATGGGCGGCGCGAAGAGCGTCCCGCCGCAGAAGCACTACAGCCGGGCCGGCGCCCGCCGCGTGGCCCCCGGACTGCGCGAGGACGCCGTGGTCGGCGGGATCCGCTACTGGGACACCCTCGTCGACGACGCGAGGCACACCCTCACCCTCGCCCGCACCGCCGCCCATCACGGGGCGGTCGTGGCCAACTCGACACAGGTGATCGGGTACCTCCGCGACGGCGACCGGGTCACCGGCGTGCGCGTCCGTGACGCGGAGACCGGGCGCGAGACCGACGTGCGTGCCGGGGTCGTGCTCAACGCGGCCGGCGTGTGGACCGATCAGCTGCAGCGGATGCTCGGGGAGGAGGGCGGCTTCACCGTCCGGGCGTCCAAGGGCGTGCACATCGTCGTGGACCGCGACAGGGTCGACTCGGAGGCGGCGCTGATCCTGCGCACCGAGAAGTCCGTGCTGTTCGTCATCCCGTGGGGCGAATACTGGATCATCGGCACCACCGACACCGACTGGCAGCTCGACCTGGCCCACCCGGCGGCCACCGGCGCGGACATCGAGTACATCCTCGGTCACGTCAACTCCGTGCTCACCACGCCCATCCGCCGCGAGGACGTGCGCGGAGTGTACGCGGGGTTGCGACCGCTGCTGTCGGGCGGCGCGGACTCCACCGCCAAGCTCTCGCGCGAGCACGCGGTGATGACCGTCGCCCCCGGGGCCGTGGTGGTCGCGGGCGGCAAGTACACGACCTACCGCGTGATGGCCGCTGACGCGGTCGACGCGGCGGTGGCCGAGCTGGGGGAGCGGGCCGCGGCGGTGCCTCCGTCGACCACCGAGCGGATCCCGCTCCTGGGCGCCGACGGGTATCCGGCGATGGTCAACCGCGCCGACCGGATCGCCGATCATTACGAGATCCGCGAGGATCAGATGCAGCACCTGCTCGGCCGCTACGGCACGCTGGTCGAGGACGTCCTCGACCTCGCGGCGGATCAGCCCGACCTGCTCGATCCCGTTGGCGGGGCCGAGCGCTACCTGCGCGTGGAGATCGTGCACGCCGCGCAGGCCGAGGCCGCGCTGCACCTCGAGGACGTCCTGGTCCGCCGCACGCGGATCTCGATGGAGTACCAGCACGGTGGTGTCGACTGCGCGCGCGAGGTCGCCGACCTCATGGCCGGGGTGCTCGGATGGGGCTCCGACCGCGTCGCTCGCGAGGTGGAGCTCTTCGAGCGGCGGGTCGTCGCCGAGCGGGCGAGCCAGGTGGTGGAGTCCGACGACGAGGCGGACAACTTTCTCAGGGGTGTGCCCGAGGTCCGGGAGTTCCTGGTGGACGCGGCGTTCGATCCCGCCAGCGCGGAGCCCGTGGTCGAGCACTCGGCCGGCCCTGGGGTCTGAGACCCGCCGACGCCGGGCGGTGGGCCCCCACAACCGCGAAATCCGCTACTCCGGCCCGGGATCCGCTACGCCTGCAGGGGTAGCGGATCCGTAGGGGGAGTAGCGGATTCCGGGGGTGGGTCGTCGACGGCGCGGACGGGTCCCGCCCGCGCCGTCAGCGGATCACTTGATCTCGCAGAGAACCGTGCCCTGGGTGACGGCGGCACCGGCGTCCACGGACAGGTCGGTGACGACGCCGTCCTTGTGGGCGGTGACGGGGTTCTCCATCTTCATGGCCTCGAGCACGGCCACGAGCTCGCCGGCCTTGACCTCCTGGCCCTCGGAGACGGCGACCTTGACGACGGTGCCCTGCATGGGCGCCGACACGGCGTCACCGGACGCGGCCGCACCGGCGGCGCCGCCGCGGGTCCGGGACTTGGCCCTGCGGCGGACGGTGCCGCCGGCGTGCGAACCACCGAACGCGAGGTCGCCGGGCAGCGAGACCTCGACGCGACGACCGTCCACCTCGACGACGACCTTCTTGCGCTCGACGGGCTCGTCATCGTCGGCCGGGGCACCGGTGGGCGTCCACGGCTCGATCGGGTTCTCCCACTCCTCCTCGATCCACTTGGTGTAGACGTCGAACTTCTTGCCGTCGCCGACGAACGCGGGGTGGGTGACGATGTGCTGGTGGAACGGCAGGACGGTGGCCATGCCCTCGATCTTGTACTCGGCCAGGGCGCGGGCCGAGCGGGCGAGCGCCTGGTCGCGGTCCTCGCCCCACACGATGAGCTTGGCGAGCATCGAGTCGAACTGGCCGCCGATGGTGTCGCCCTGCTCGACGCCGGAGTCCATGCGCACGCCCGGGCCGGTGGGCTCGTGGTAGGCGGTGATGGTGCCGGGGGCGGGCAGGAAGTTGCGGCCCGCGTCCTCGCCGTTGATACGGAACTCGAACGCCACGCCGCGGGGCTCGGGGTCCTCGGTGAACTCGAGCACCTCGCCCTCGGCGATCTTGAACTGCTGCAGGACCAGGTCGATGCCCGCGGTCTCCTCGGTGACCGGGTGCTCGACCTGCAGGCGGGTGTTGACCTCGAGGAAGGAGATCGTGTCGCCCTGGACCATGTACTCGACAGTGCCGGCACCGTAGTAGCCGGCCTCCTTGCAGATGGCCTTGGCGGAGTCGTGGATGCGCTTGCGCTGCTCGTCGGTGAGGAACGGCGCCGGGGCCTCCTCGACGAGCTTCTGGAAGCGACGCTGCAGGGTGCAGTCGCGGGTACCGGCGACGATGACGTTGCCGTGCTGGTCGGCGAGGACCTGCGCCTCGACGTGGCGGGCCTTGTCGAGGTACTGCTCGACGAAGCACTCGCCACGACCGAAGGCGGCGGTGGCCTCACGGGTGGCCGACTCGAAGAGCTCGGCGACCTCCTCCATCTTGTGGGCGACCTTCATGCCGCGTCCGCCGCCACCGAAGGCGGCCTTGATGGCGATGGGCAGGCCGTACTGCTCGGCGAACTTGACGACCTCGTCAGCGTTCGCGACCGGGTCCTTGGTGCCGGCGGCCATGGGGGCGTTGGCCCGCTCTGCGATGTGGCGGGCGGTGACCTTGTCGCCGAGGTCGCGGATGGCCTGCGGCGGGGGCCCGATCCAGATGAGGCCGGCGTCGATGACGGCCTGCGCGAAGTCGGCGTTCTCGGACAGGAAGCCGTATCCCGGGTGGATCGCGTCGGCGCCGGACTTGGCGGCGGCGTCGAGGATCTTGTCGAAGACCAGGTAGGACTCCGCGGAGGTGGTGCCCCCCAGGGCGAAGGCCTCGTCGGCCAGCTTGACGAACAGGGCGTCGGCGTCGGGCTCGGCGTACACGGCCACGCTGGCCAGGCCGGCGTCCTTCGCCGCGCGGATCACACGGACGGCGATCTCGCCGCGGTTGGCGACGAGGACCTTGGTGATGTGAGAGCTGGCATGACTGGGCACTCAGGGCCTCCTGGTGATGGACGTCTTTACTGGCGGTCGGCCGGGAGGCCCACCGAGTTCTTCCGCAGTCTAATGAGAGGCCTCCCTCATGTGTGGTGTTGGGGTCGGCGGTCCGACCGCCGGGGGCGGACCCCGATGGCCCGTGGCCGGGGTGACCTGCAGGTTCCGAACGGGGGTGGCGGGGTCAGCCGCGCAGCTCGGGGCGCCAGACGCGGTGCGCGTTGATCCCCGCGGCCTCCAGCAGGCGGCGCAGCAGCGGCAGGCTGAGGCCGATCACGCTCGACGGGTCGCCCTCGATCCGGTCGATGAACCAGCCGCCGAGCGACTCGATCGTGAACGCGCCCGCGCATTCCAGGGGCTCGCCGGTGCGCAGGTACACGTCGAGGTCGGCGTCGGACGGGGCGCCGAAGTGCACCGTGGTGTCGGAGGTGTCCGAGTCGGAGAAGGTCACGGCGTAAGGGGCGTCGCCGGCGAGGTCGGCGACGATGAGCGCGTGCCCGGTGAGCAGGACGCCGTGGCGACCGCGCATCTTGTGCCACCGCTCGAGCGCGCGCTCGTAGGTGTGCGGTTTGCCCTCGAGGCGACCGTCGACCAGCAGCATGGAGTCGCACCCCACGACGATCAGGGTGTCCGCCCCCGCCGACCGCGCCTCCTCTGCGAGCTGCGCGCCCTCGCGGTGCAGGACATCCTCCGCCTTCGCGCGGGCCAGCTCCTCGACGACCCGCACGTGCGGTGTCCCCGTGGGCAGTGCAGCCTGGAGCGCGTCCTCGTCGACCTCCGGGTGCCGGACGAGCGGGTCGACACCGGCCTGCTCGAGGATGTGGAGACGGGACGGGGAGGCGGAGGCGAGGACGAACGCGATCATGGGCTAGAGCGTAGCCACGTGCTCACGAGCGCGGCAGCAGCATGGTGACGGTCAACGTGGTGGGCTCGAGGGCGCGGACCCGGTGTCGGAGCTTGGCGGTGAGGTGCACGATCTCGCCGGGGCGCAGGTCGAGGGTGCGGTCCGGCAACCCGAACTCGACGCGGCCGCGCAGCAGCTGCACGAGGATCGGGTGGAAGGCGGCGTGATCCGCTAGTTCCTGACCCTCGGCGAACTCGAACGCCACGACCTTGGTCGTCTCGTCCTGGTGGACGACGGTGGCGCCGGGACGGTCCGCCGACGGTTCGGCGCGTCCGATGATCCCCGTGTGATGGGTGGCGGTGCCCTCGTCGGTGCCCGCGCGCCTGCCGTGCTCGCGATCCTCGGACATGCGACCCCCTGCTCGCGGACCGACACGCCGACCGGCCGGACGGCGTGCCACCAGCCTACCGACGGGGTCGCCGACGACGGCCGCCCCGCCGCTGCACTCTCGCGCGCCCATCGGTGCGGGCGGGAGTGCAGGAGCGGGGGCGGCGGTACGGAGCGACGGCGGGCCCGGCGCGTGGTGCGCCGGGCCGACCGGTCAGTACTGGCGGCGGTTGAGGAACGAGTTGGGGTTGTAGCCGAACGGCGGCCGGAGCCGGTCCTCGAAGGCGCCCCAGTCGTTCTTGATCCCGGTGTCGTGCCCGCCGTGGGCGGCGTTGCCGTGGGCGGTCGCGAAGACCGCCGCCAGGATGCCCACCTCGGTGGCCGTTGGGTTACCCCCTTCGACCTCGAAGAACGGCTTCTCGGGCTTGTCGGCCCCGTCCTGTTGCTTCTCGGCGGTCACAGCGGGATGTTCCCGTGCTTCTTGGCGGGCACCTCGACGACCTTGCGGTCGAGCAGGCGCAGGGCCTGGGCGACCTGCAGGCGGGTGTGCGACGGCGGGATCACCGCGTCGACGTAGCCGCGCTCGGCGGCGACGTACGGGTTGACGAGGGTGTCCTCGTACTCGGCCTGCAGCTTCAGGCGCAGGGCGTCGACGTCCTCGCCGTTGGCCGCGGCCTGCTTGAGCTCGTTGCGGTAGACGAACCCGACCGCGCCCGAGGCGCCCATGACGGCGATCTCGGCGGTCGGCCACGCCAGGTTGATGTCCGCGCCCATGTGCTTGGACCCCATCACGTCGTACGCGCCGCCGTAGGCCTTGCGGGTGATGACGGTGACCTTGCCGACGGTGGCCTCACCGTAGGCGTAGAGGAGCTTGGCGCCGCGGCGGATGATGCCGTCGAACTCCTGGCCGGTGCCCGGCAGGAAGCCCGGGACGTCGACCAGGGTGAGGATCGGGATGTTGAACGCGTCGCAGGTGCGGACGAAGCGCGCGGCCTTCTCGGAGGCCTTGATGTCCAGGCAGCCGGCGAACTGGGTCGGCTGGTTGGCCACGACGCCGACGCTGCGGCCCTCGATGCGGCCGTAGCCGACGATGATGTTCATCGCGTACTGGCCCTGGACCTCCAGGAACTCGCCGTCGTCGACGATGTGCGAGATGACCTCGTGCATGTCGTACGGGCTGTTCGAGGAGTCCGGGATGATCGTGTCGAGCTCGTGGTCCTCGAGCGTGAGGTTGTCCTCGATCGCGCCCTCGGCCACGGGGTAGGGGAGCCGCGGGGCCTCGGCCCGGTTGTTGCTCGGCAGGTAGGACAGCAGGTCCTTGACGAAGTCGAGGGCGTCCTGCTCGTCGCTGGCCGTGTAGTGGGAGACGCCGGACTTGGTCATGTGGGTGGTGGCGCCGCCGAGCTCCTCCTGCGACACCTCCTCGCCGGTGACGGTCTTGATGACGTCGGGGCCGGTGACGAACATCTGCGAGGTCTTGTCGACCATCACGGTGAAGTCGGTCAGGGCGGGGGAGTACACGTGGCCGCCGGCGGACGGGCCCATGATGAGGGACACCTGCGGGATGACGCCGGAGGACAGGACGTTGCGGTGGAAGATCTCGCCGTACAGGCCGAGCGAGACGACGCCCTCCTGGATGCGGGCGCCGGCACCGTGGTTGATGCCGATCATCGGGCGGCCGGTCTTCAGGGCCAGGTCCATGACCTTGACGATCTTCTCGCCGTAGACCTCACCGAGCGACCCGCCGAAGACGGTGGCGTCCTGCGAGAACACGCAGACGCTGCGGCCGTCGATCGTGCCGTAGCCGGTGATGACGCCGTCGCCGAGCGGGCGACGCTCCGCGAGGCCGAAGGTGGTGGCGCGGTGGCGGGCCAGGGCGTCGATCTCCACGAACGAGCCCGGGTCGAGGAGGTTCTCGATCCGCTCGCGGGCCGTCATCAGGCCCTTCTCGTGGGTCTTGTCCACCGCGGCCTGCCCCATGGGGGCCCGGGCCTCGTCGAGGCGCCGACGCAGCTCGGACAGCTTCCCGGCGGTGGTGTGGATGTCGGGGGTCGCGGCGTCCGTCTGGACGTCGGCGCTCACGTCCGGTTCTGAGGCAGTCGTCATGTTGCAAGACTCTAACTAGTCACCGCGCCCCGTGGCGACGTGACCCGGCCAACGTCCCCCGGAGACGGCCCGCGCCTCGTGTCGGAGCGGGCACATACCCTGGGGGTCGTGCACTCAGACACCGGTACGGAGACCCCGCCCGCGCTGGACGCCGACGCGCTCCGTCGCGTCCTGGTGGAGGGACCGGACGCCCCTTACTCCTCACTGGAGGTGGTCGAGGACATCGGCTCGACCAACGCGGAACTCCTCGCCCGCGCGGCCGCGGGCGCGGCGGACCGCAGCGTGCTGCTGGCCGAACATCAGGCGTCGGGGCGTGGCCGGCTCGGCCGCGTGTGGACCGCCCCGCCCCGCACGCAGGTCGCCGTCAGCGTCCTGCTGCGACCGGGCGCGGTCTCGCCGACGCTCTTCGGGTGGCTGCCGCTGGTCACCGGCCTGGCGATCCGCGACGGGCTCCGCGAGGTCGGCGGTGTGGACGCCACCCTGAAGTGGCCCAACGACGTCCTGGTCGACGGCCGGAAGATCGCCGGGATCCTCGCCGAGATGACCACGGTCCCCGCCGGGGGCGACTACTCGGTGCGCCTGCCCGCCATCGTGGTGGGCGTCGGGATCAACGTGTCCCTCAGCCGGGCGCAACTGCCCGTACCGCACGCCACCTCGCTCGCGTTGGCCGGCGGATCGGTCGACCGCGACCGCCTCGCGCAAGCCGTGCTGGAGGCACTGGCCCTGCGCCACGGCCAGTGGCGCGAGTGTGAACGCGGGAGTGGATCGACCATCTCGGACACGCTCATGACGACCTACTCCGAGGCCTGCTCCACCATCGGCGCCGACGTGAGGGTCGAGCTGCCCGGGGACATCGTGCGGACCGGGCGAGCCGACCGGGTCGACCGGGACGGCCGCCTCGTCGTCGTCGACACCGACGGCGAGTTCCCCGTGGCCGCGGGCGATGTCACCCACGTCCGCGGCGTCGGCGGTCGGTGGGGCGGCTGAGCCGTGGGTTTCGTCCGATCGGTCCTCGCGCCGGGGGAGACGCTCATCGTCCACACCCACCCGCACTGGCGCGCGCTCATCAGACCCGCGCTCGTCACCCTCGTCGGCGCCGGACTCGCCGGTATCGCCGGCGGCTTCATCGAGGTCCAGGTCGTCCACGCCGGGGACCGGACCGCCACCTGGGCCATGG
>NZ_JAALDU010000035.1 GCF_014145015.1 Dietzia sp. E1
CTCCGCCGCCCCCGCCGTCCCGGGCACGAGCACGCCGGCCGGGGTCGACCGCAGCTCGGCCTCGGCGAGCAACGCAGTGGCCCTGACCAGGGCGAGCATCTCGTCGGAGGCCGCGGAGTCGTGGCCGGTCACGTCGATACCGCCGACCACCCGCCCTGTCACGGGGTCATGGACCGGCGCAGCCGAGCAGCTCCACGAGTGGGCGGGCGCGAGGAAGTGCTCCGCGCCGCGCACCCGCACCGGGACGTCGTGCCTCAGCGCGAGGCCCGGCGCGTTCGCCCCGACCGCGTCGTCACTCCACAGCGCCCCCGGCACGAACGCCATCCGCTCCGCCCGGGACCTCACCCCGCGGTCCCCGTACAGCCACAGGAGCCGGCCGTCGGCGTCGGCCACCGCCACGAGGTGCCCGCTGGTCACGACCCCGGACACCAGGACCTTCTCGACCATGGGCAGCACCGCCGCCATCCGGTGCGCGGCCAGGTGCTCGGACAGGTCGGCACCCTGCAGGTCGACCGGCGGATCCGTCCGATCCGGGTCGATCCCCCGTCGCCTGCTCCGCTCCCAGGACTGCGCGACGATCGCGCTGGCCATGGCTGGCCTCCCCGCCGACATGCCGCAAGTGTAACGACTATCACAGAACATGACGTCACCCTCATAAACGAATCCAAATAACCGGTGCTTGCCACAGGGGGCGGCGACCCCTCTACAATCGTCAGTGATTCAGGCCACACATGATTTAAGGACCGAGATGACGACCGAGTTCGCCACCCCGCCAGCCGCCAAACCCTTCCCTGTCGAGAACCTGTCGAGACTCGTGTTCAAGAACGCACAGGAGGCGCCGAACGACGTCGCCGTGCTGCGCCTGGTCGGCGGCGACTGGAAGGAGGTCACCTGCGCCCAGTACCTGGAGGAGGTCAAGGGCGTGGCCAAGGGCCTCATCGCCCGGGGCGTGAAGCCCGGCGACCGACTGGCGATCATGAGCCACACCCGCTATGAGTGGTCGCTCATCGCCTGGGCGGCCTGGGCCGTCGGCGCGGTCACCGTGCCGATCTACGAGACGTCCTCGTCCGCGCAGTGCGACTGGATCCTCACGGACTCCGACGCGACCGTCGCGGTCGTCGAGGACCTCGAGTTGCGCGAGGTGCTCACCGCCGGCACCGACTGGTCCGGTGACATCCTCGTGATCGAGAACGACCTCGTCGCCCAGCTCACCGAGGCCGGCGCGGCCGTCTCCGACGAGGAGCTCGAGCAGGCCTCGCTGGCGATGGGCCACGAGGACCCCTGCGCGATCGTCTACACCTCCGGCACGACCGGCAAACCCAAGGGCTGCGAAATCCTGCACGGCGGGTTCGGCGGCGTCGTGGTGGCCGTGGAGGAGCAGCTCCAGGACGCGTTCGTACCCAACAGCCGCACCCTGATCTTCCTGCCGCTGGCCCACGTCCTCGCCCGCATCCTGGAGGTGGCCTGCTTCTACAAGCGCGTGGCCGTGGCGCACGAGCCGGACACCACCAAGGTCATCGAGCGCCTCGGCGAGATCCACCCCACCTTCCTGGTGTCGGTGCCGCGCGTGCTGGAGAAGGTCTACAACTCCGCCGCGGCAAAGGCAGAGAACGCCGGTGGCGCGAAGGCCAAGATCTTCAAGGCCGCCGTCCAGACGGCCATCGACTACTCCAAGGCCCTCGAGAACGGCGGCCGGCCGTCGGCCGCGCTGAAGGTCAAGCAGAAGCTCTACTCGAAGCTCGTCTACTCGAAGCTGCACGACGCACTGGGCGGCGAATGCGACCGCATCATCTCGGGCGGTGGGCCGCTGGGCGCCCGCCTGGGCCATTTCTTCCGCGGCGCCGGGTTCGACCTGCTCGAGGGCTACGGCCTGACCGAATCCTCGGGCGTGCTCACCGTCAACCCGACCAACCGGGCCAAGATCGGCACCGTCGGCACGCCGATCCCGGGCGTCACCATCCGCATCGCCGAGGACGGCGAGGTCCTGGCCAAGGCCAAGACACTGTTCAAGGGCTACTGGCGAAACCCGGAGGCGAGCGAGGCCGCGTGGACCGGCGAGTGGTACCACACCGGTGACATCGGCGAGCTCGACTCCGACGGCTACCTGTCCATCACGGGTCGCAAGAAGGACCTCATCGTCACCGCCGGCGGGAAGAACGTCTCGCCGTCACAGCTCGAGGACCTGCTCACCTCCGACCCGCTGATCAGCCAGGCCGTCGTGGTGGGCGACAACCGCAGCTACATCGCGGCGCTCGTCACGATCGACCCGGAGACGTTCCCGGCGTGGCGGGACAGACACGGCAAGACCGGCGAGGTCTCGGACCTGCTGCAGGACGGCGACCTGGTCGGCGCGGTCCAGGACGCGGTGGACCGGGCCAACAAGTCGGTCTCCCGCGCGGAATCCATCCGCAAGTTCAAGATCCTCGCGGCCGAGTTCTCCGTCGAGTCCGGCGAACTCACTCCCACCCTCAAGCTCAAGCGCAACGTCGTGCACGACCGGTTCGACAGCGAGATCGAGTCGCTGTACACCGGCGCCTAATCCGCCGATCGTGGGAGCGCCCGGGCCCGGACGGGTTCCGGGCGCTCCCACATCCGCCCGATCAGACGTACATGCCCTCGATCTGCTCGGCGTAGTGCTGCTCGACCACGTGCCGCTTGACCTTGAGGGTCGCCGTCAACTCGCCCGAGTCCTCAGTGAAGTCGCGGGGCAGTACGACGAACTTCTTGACGCCCTCGGCGTGTGAGACCTGCCGATTGGCATCGTCCACGGCGGCCTGGATCTCGGCGCGCAGCGCGGGGTCGGTGACCAGGTCCTCGACCGGCCGGCCGCTGCGATCGTTCTCCGCCGCCCAGTTCTCGAGCTCGACCTCATCCACCGTGATCAGCGCGGAGACGAACTTGCGGGCCTCACCGATGAGGACCGCGTGGCCGACGAGTCGATGCGCCCGGATCGCGTCCTCGATCTGCCCCGGCGAGACGTTCTTGCCGCCGGCGGTGACGATGATCTCCTTGGCGCGACCGGTGATCGTCAGGTATCCGTCCGCGTCGAGCGAACCGAGGTCACCGGTGGCGAACCAGCCGTCGCGGACGGCCTCGGCGGTGGCCTCCTCGTTGTTCCAGTAGCGGTCGAAGATCAGCTCGCCGGCCAGTTCCACCTCACCGCTGTCGGCGATCCGGACGCTCGTCCCGGCCACGGGTCGCCCGACGGTGCCGATGCGCTGGCAGCCGGGACCGTTCACGGTGGCGGCGGCGGTGCTCTCGGTGAGCCCGTAGCCCTCGTAGACGGGCACGCCGACTCCGCGGAAGAAGTGCGAGATGCGGTCGGGCAGGGCGCCGCCGCCGGAGATGGCGTACTCGCACCGGCCGCCGAGCGCCTCGCGGATGGCCTTGTAGACGAGCAGGTCGAGCGCCTTGTACCGGGCGGCGTGCAGGAGCGAGGGCCGGCGCGCGTCGTCCAGTCCGTCGTTGCCGCGCAGACGGCTGTCCTCGATGGCGACCGCTTCGGCGCGCTCGAAGATCCCCCTCTGAACCGCGCCCTTGGCGGCGGCCTTCGTGGCGATCCCGTCGCGCACCTTCTCGAAGACGCGGGGGACCCCGAGAATCATGTGCGGCCGGAAATCGGCGAAGCGCGGGAGGATGGTGGAGGTGTCGTCCCAGAAGCCGACGGTCGCGTCACCGAGGTAGACCGTGTAGGTCACGGCGCGGGCGAGCACGTGGGCCAGTGGCAGGAACATCAGGACCTTCTTGCCCTGCTGCGCCATCGACCCGATGGGGTGGTCGAGCAGCGCGTGACACTCCGACAGGAGGTTGCGGTGGGTGATCACGCAACCTTTGGGCCGTCCGGTGGTGCCGGAGGTGTAGATGATCGAGGCGGGGGTGTCGAGCTCGAGAGTGGCCACCGCGGCGTCCAGGGTCTCGGCCTCGACGGACTCGCCGTCGGCCTCGAGGGCCTCGAGCCCGCCGTCGTCCAGGTAGAGGATCCGGGTGCAGGTGTCGGGGACGGTCGTGTCTCCGACGACGACGACGTGTTCATCGTTCTCGGCCACGAGAACCTTCGCCGCGGAGTCGGCGAGAATCCATTCGAGTTGCCCCGCCGAGGATGACGGGTAGATCGGCACGGTGATGGCTCCGGCGGTCCAGACGGCGAGATCGACCAGCACCCATTCGAGGCGGGTTCCGGCCATGAGCGCCACCCTGTCCCCGGGCTCGACGCCGGCCGCGATGAGTCCGGCCGCGATCCTGTCCACGCGCTCGACGAGTTCGGCGTTGGAGACGGATCGCCACCGGCCGTCGACGTGATGGTCGAACGGGACCGCCCGCGGCGCCGTGGCGGCGCGCCCTCGCGCCACCACCGGGATCAGGTCGGAACGTATGAAGTTTCGCTGGGCGGGGACGGTGATCTCGCGCATGCCGGAGGCGGCCTTTCGGGCGACGATGAAAATGGAGCGCAGTCGATTATCGGCCCGACGGGCGCTCGTGGCAATCAGGGGACCATTCCCTGGCCACACCCTCGAGCCATCTCGACCCATCGCGTACACTCGCGAATAGACAGACCTGTTCATTCTTCAGAACGGAACACACCATGGCGCAGATCTACTCCGACATCTCTGAGACCATCGGCAAGACCCCGCTGGTCCGTCTCAACTCCCTGACCGAGGGACTGCAGGCCACCGTCCTGGCCAAGCTCGAGTCCGCCAACCCGGCCGCGAGCGTGAAGGACCGCATCGGCGCGGCGATCATCGACGACGCGGTGGCGTCGGGCGGCCTCAAGCCCGGTGGCACGATCGTCGAGGGCACGTCCGGCAACACCGGTATCGCGCTGTCCATGGTCGCGGCGGCCCGCGGTTTCAAGGCCGTCATCGTCATGCCCGACACCATGTCGGTCGAGCGCCGCGCCGTGATGCGCGCCTACGGTGCCGAGCTCATCCTCACGCCGGGCTCCGAGGGCATGAAGGGTGCGGTGGCCAAGGCCGAGGAGATCGCCGCGACGCGTGAGAACGCCGTCCTGGCGCGCCAGTTCGCCAATCCCGCCAACGTGGACGTCCACCGCCGCACCACCGGCCCCGAGATCTGGGAGGACACGGACGGCGACATCGACGTGTTCGTGGCCGGCATCGGCACCGGCGGCACCATCTCCGGCGCGGGCAACTACCTGCGCTCGCAGAAGTCGGACCTGCACATCGTCGCCGTCGAGCCCAAGGACTCGCCGCTGCTGACCGAGGGCAAGGCCGGACCGCACAAGATCCAGGGCCTGGGCGCCAACTTCGTGCCCGAGATCCTCGACCGCGAGATCTACGACGAGGTCATCGACGTGACCCTCGAGGACTCGCTGGAGATCGCCAAGCGGCTCGGCAAGGAGGAGGGCATCCTCGCGGGCATCTCCTCCGGCGCCAACGTGTGGGCCGCCCTCGAGATCGCCAAGCGCCCCGAGAACGCCGGCAAGACCATCGTCGTCATCGTGTGCGACTACGGCGAGCGCTACGTCTCTACGATGCTGTTCGAGGACTACCGCGACTGATGACGCAGACGTCCGACCGCCCGGCGGGGTTCTGGCGCACGCTGCGCGAGGACCTCGCCGCGGCGCGCGCCCATGACCCGGCCGCCCGGGGCGACGTCGAGAACGCCGTCGTCTACTCCGGCCTGCACGCCATCTGGTTCCACCGGCTCTCACACCGGCTGTGGAACGCCGGCGGCGCCGGCCGGACCGCCGGGCGCGTCCTCTCCCAGTTCGCCCGGTTCCTCACGGGGATCGAGATCCACCCCGGCGCCACCATCGGTCGGCGCTTCTTCATCGACCACGGGATGGGCGTCGTCATCGGCGAGACCGCCGAGATCGGCGATGACTGCATGATCTACCACGGCGTCACTCTTGGCGGCGTCTCGCTCAAGCAGGTCAAGCGGCATCCGACGCTCGGGGATCGCGTGACCGTGGGTGCCGGGGCCAAGATCCTCGGACCCGTGGAGATCGGGGACGACTCGTCGGTGGGCGCCAACGCCGTCGTCGTCAAGAGCGCCCCCGCGAACTCGATCGTCGTAGGCGTCCCCGGTGAGGCCCGCCCGTCCAAGTCGACCAAGGAGGAGCTGCGCGACGCGCAGTTCTACATCGACCCGGCCATCTACATCTAGCCGGGCCGCCCGGCGGCGCCCACGCCCTGCCGACCTCGCCGCGCCGGCCCCGCCGTGCCGTCGAGAGGACAGTTCCGCACACATCGCCCGAGTGGATGCGTGCGGAACTGCCTTCTCGTCGAGTTCGGGACGACCGACGCGTCGGCCGCGCCCATCTCGGGGCGGTGGCGGAGTGACGGACTCCCCCCCGCGCCGACGAGGGCTAGGCTCTGCCACTGTGCGAGTGCTTCCCACCACCTACTGGCTGCGCGGACCGCTGGCCCTGCTGGCGCTGGCGTCGGTGATCATGGTCCTGCGCGCACCCGACGAGCGGACCCCGTGGTGGGGGATCACCCAGAGCTTCCTGGACGTCCACGTCTACCGCTGGGGCGCCGAGGCCGTCCGGTCCGGCACTCCTCTCTACGAGGGCCTGCTCTGGGGGCCCAACGCCCGCTTCTTCGCGGAGATGCCGTTCACCTACCCGCCGTTCTCCGCGTTGCTCTTCCAGCCGCTGCCGCTGCTCTCCGAACCGCTCATGATGGCCGGCTGGACGGCCCTCACCCTGGGGCTGTTGTACCTGGTCATCCGGATGTCGTTCCGCGCGCTCGACTACGCCCCCGACACCGTCACCCGGCAGGTGTCCCTGTGCCTGGCCCTGATCAGCCTGTCGCTCGAGCCGGTGCGCACCACCGTCTGGCTGGGCCAGATCAACATCATCCTGCTGGCGCTCGTCCTCGCCGACCATCTCCTGTCCCGGATCGGCCCTGACCACCGCTTCTCCCGGTGGCGCCACATCGCCGGCATCGGCAGCGGACTCGCGGCGGGCATCAAGCTGACGCCCGCCTTCTTCTGGGCCCACTGGGTCGTCACAGGGCGATGGCGCGTCGCCCTCGTCTCCGTGGCAACCTTCCTCGCGACGGTGGCAGTCGGCTTCCTCGCCATCCCCTCGGACGCCGCCCGGTACTGGTCGGGCACGGTCTTCGAGTCGGGCCGCATCGCCCAGGACTCGGTGGTGTCCAACCAGTCGTTACGGGGGGTCGTCGCCCGGGTCCTCGGCGTCGACGCCGCTCCCACCGTCGCCTGGCTGGCCCTGGCGGCGCTCGCCGCGGTGGTCGGGTTGGCGATGGCCGCCCTGCTGCACCGGGCCGGCCACCAGCTCCTGGCGTTGACGCTGTCCGGGATGACGATGTCGGTGGTGTCTCCGTTCTCGTGGGGCCACCACTGGGTCTGGTTCGTACCGCTGCTGGTCCTCGCGGTCCACCACGCGATCGCCGGTCGTCGCTGGTACCTCTGGCTCCTGCCGCCGCTGCTCTGGGCCGCCACCGCGGCCTGGGTGCAGAGCTTTCCCAACCCGGACTTCCCCGACGACCGCTGGGTGGCGATCGGGTTGTTCATGCTCGGGGGTGACATCCCCCCGGTGGTCTTCGGGGTGATCACGAACATCTACCCGCTGCTCTGGCTGGTCACGGTGGTGCTGGCGGCGGTGCTGGTCCGACGCTCACACTCGGACGGCGCTAGGCTGCGCGGATATGGGACGACGGACGACTCGTCACCGGGCGCAGCGGGTTCTGGCCGGGGGTGACGCACGGCGGGAGGTGACGACCCTCGCCGTCGAGGAGCCGCTCGAAATCCGGGTCGCCGGCCAGCCGTTCGTCGTCACGATGCGCACCCCGGGCGACGACATGGATCTCGCCGCGGGGCACCTGGTCTCCGAGGGGGCGGTCTGGCACCGCGATCACCTGCCCGAGATCTGCTACTGCACCACCGTCAGCGGTCGGGCCGAACAGGACTACAACACCCTCACGGTGACCCTCTCGCCGGACATCCCGGCAACCCGGTCCGCGCGGGCCACCACGATGAGCAGCGCCTGCGGGGTGTGCGGCGTGGACTCGATCGACGAGGTGCGGCGCTCGACCCACTTCCCGGCCGAGCCGGTGGAACCCCTCGTCGACGCCGAGGTGCTGCTGGCGCTGCCCGAGCGGCTCCTCGACCACCAACGCCTGTTCGGTAAGACGGGTGGCGTCCACGCGGCGGGGCTGTTCTCCGCCGCCGGCGAGCTGTTGTGCCTGCGCGAGGACGTGGGCAGGCACAACGCCGTGGACAAGGTCGTGGGCTGGGCTCTGCGCGAGGGGCGACTGCCGCTGCGGGGAACCATCCTGCAGGTGTCGGGTCGGGCGTCGTTCGAGCTCGTGCAGAAGGCGTCCATGGCCGGGATCCCCGTGATGTCGGCGGTGAGCGCCCCGTCGTCGCTCGCCGTGGACCTGGCGGAAGAGGCCGGCGTGACCCTCGTCGGGTTCAGCCGGGGCGACCGGGCGACGGTATACGCCCATCCCGAGCGCATACGGGACTGAGCGCGCCGCCCGCAGGCCTCCGGTGCCAACTACACCTGACCCACCGGGCGTCGCGGCTCGGCGGCGGCCTCGGCGCGCTCGCCGTACGGCACGTACCCGCGACCGGGCGCGACGACCAGCAGGACCAGCGCGGCGCCCG
>NZ_JAALDU010000358.1 GCF_014145015.1 Dietzia sp. E1
GCGGTGTCCATGAGCGGCCTCCTGTCCGACACCGATCCCGACGCCGGCACCACCCCCCGCGCCGCCGGTCGGACGGGCCACGATCCCGAGTCGCGCACCGAGTCCGTGCCCGGCGCGCGTCCATCCGGCCGGGCCGACGCGGTCACCGGTGACCGCGCCACCTCGGCGCCGTTCCGCATGCGCCACCCCGACAAGCCCGAGGACCGGCCGAGCCAGGCCGCCGAGGGCCTCGTCGATCTGCCGTACATCATCCCCGTCGACCCCACGTCCGCGATGCTCGCGCCGGAGGACATCGAGGCCGAGTGCGAGGCCTCGAACGGCAGGCTGCCCAGGCCCGAACTGCGACCCGGCGACATCGTCGCCGACCAGTACGAGGTCCGCGGCGCGCTCGCCCACGGCGGGATGGGCTGGATCTACCTCGCCGTCGACCACAACGTCTCCGACCGCTGGGTCGTGCTCAAGGGCCTGCTCCACGCCGACCAGGCCGAAGCGCAGGAGGTCGCGGTCGCCGAGCGGGAGATCCTCGCCGAGCTGTCGCACCCGTCGATCGTCCGAATCTACAACTTCATCCACGACGACTGGGCCACCTCGCCCACCCACGGCGGGTACATCGTCATGGAATACGTCGGCGGCCCCAGCCTCCGCGACGTCCGGCGTGCCGCCCCCGGGCGGGTCCTGCCGGTGGAGAAGGCCATCGCCTACGTCCTCGAGGTCCTCCAGGCGCTGTCCTACCTGCACTCCGTGGGACTGGTCTACAACGACCTCAAGCCCGAGAACATCATGCTCACCGAGGACCACGTCAAGCTGATCGACATGGGCGCCGTGTCGGGCGTCGGCGACTACGGGCACATCTACGGCACCCCCGGCTTCCAGGCCCCCGAGATCCCCGAGACCGGGCCGACCATCGTCTCCGACCTGTACACCGTCGGCCGGACGCTGGCCTCGCTCATCGTCCGACTGCCCGTCGTCGACGGTCGCTACGCCGACGGGATCCCCTCCCCCATGGAGGAGCCGGTCTTCAGCCGGTACGACTCCCTGTACCGGTTCCTGCTGCGCTCC
The DNA here is from genome assembly GCF_014145015.1 of Dietzia sp. E1. Taxonomy (GTDB): domain Bacteria; phylum Actinomycetota; class Actinomycetes; order Mycobacteriales; family Mycobacteriaceae; genus Dietzia; species Dietzia cinnamea_A. The sequence continues at coordinate 1,060 of NZ_JAALDU010000358.1, forward strand.
ACGCACGAGGACCCCGACATGCGGTTCCGCAGCGCCTCCGGCATGGCCAACCAGCTCATGGGCGTCCTGCGGGAGGTCCTGGCACTGCGGACCGGGGTGCCGCACCCCGCGTTCTCGTCCGTGTTCTCCCCGCAGCGGTCGACGTTCGGCACCCTGTTCACCGTCGAGCCGACGGACTTCCTCGTCGACGGCCGCGCCCGCGACACCACGCTCACCGGCGCCGAGCTCGTCGACGCGCTCCCGGTGCCCCTCATGGAGTCGTCCGACCCGGCCAGCCGCATCCTCGCCGCGACCTCCTACACCTCGGTCGAACAGCGGATCGACACCCTCAAGGAGCTCTACTCCGACACCGGTTCCGAGGCGCACGAGAGCATCGGCGTCATCATGTCGCTCGCACGCGCCTACCTCGAGAGCGGCGACCTCGCCGCCGCCGAGGCGCTCCTGGAGGAGAACGCCCACCGACGGCGCGCCGAGTGGCGGCTCGTCTGGTACGACGGCGTCGTCGCGCTGCTCAAGGGCGACCCGGTCGGCGCCTACCCGAAGTTCCAGCAGGTGCTCTCCGCCATGCCCGGCGAGAACGGGCCCAAGCTGGCCCTCGCCGCCACCGCCGAGCTCATCCTCGACGTCTGCCCCGAACGGGACCGCGCCCGCTGGGCCCGCTCGAGCGAGCACTTCTACCGCACCGTGTGGTCGGTCGACCGCTCGGTCATCAGCTCGGCGTTCGGCCTGGCCCGTCAGCTCCAGCGGCGCGGCGAGGTCGCGGCCGCCATCGAGGAACTCGACCGCGTCCCACCCAACTCGCGCTACTCCTCGCTGGCCAACCTCACCGCGATCCTCCTCCTGTGCCAGGGGCGCCCCCTGGAGGAGACCGAGGAGTCCCACCTGCGGGAAGCCGCGCGCCGGGTGACCAACCTGTCGGCCGGCGAGCACCGGGCCTTCCAGATCCGGCTCACCGTCCTCACCACCGCGCTGGCGTGGATCCAGCTGCCCGGCAACGAGCCCTCGCCGTCCCCGCTGATGCGGGGTGTGCCGTTCACCGAGTTCGGCCTGCGCTCCGGCGCCGAGACCGTCCTGCGGACGCTCGCCCGATCCACCGAGACGCGGGCCCAGCGGTTCCGCCTGGTCGACCAGGCCAACAGCATCCGCCCGCGCACGTTGTTCTAGCGCCGCGGGGGCGGTCAGGGCACTACCGTCCCAGGCCCAGCACGGAGTCGCACGCCCTCGCGATCGCCAACTCCTCGTCCGTCGGCACCACGAGCACCGCGACCCGGCTGTCCGGCGTCGAGATGACCCGCTCGCCCGTGCCGTTCTCATTGGCGTCGCGGTCGATCTCGACCCCCCAGTCGCTCATCGTGGACAGCGCGTCGGCCCGCAGCCGGGCGACGTTCTCCCCAACCCCGGCGGTGAACGTGATCGCGTCCACCCGACCGAGGACCGCCCAGTAGCCGCCGATGTAGCGGCGCAGGCGATGGATCACCACCTCGTAGGCGAGCCGGGCGTTCTCGTCGTCGTCGTCGACCCGGGTCAGCAGCTCACGGAAGTCACGCGCGCCCGACAGTCCCTCCAGCCCGGACCGGCGGTTGAGCAGGGTGGAGACGTCCTCCGGTGACATCCCGCGGTCGCGGATGAGGTGGATGATCAGCCCGGGGTCGAGGTCCCCGGGGCGCGTGCCCATGACCAGACCCTCGAGCGGGGTCAGGCCCATGGAGGTGTCCATCGGGCGACCGCCCGCGATCGCCGAGGCCGACGCCCCGTTCCCGAGGTGCAGGACGATCTGGTTGATCTCGTCATAGGGCCGGCTGAGGACGTCGGCGACACGGTGGGAGACGAACTCGTGGCTGGTGCCGTGGAAGCCGTACCGCCGCAGGTCCCACTCCCGCGCCGTCTCGCGGTCGATCGCGTACGTGTGCGCGGCGGCGGGCAGCGTGTGGAAGAAGCCGGTATCGAACACCGCGACGTGCGGCAGGCCGGGCAGCAGCTCGCGGGCCACCCGGATCCCGCGCAGGTTGGCCGGATTGTGCAGCGGGGCGAGCAGTTCGAGCTTCTCGATGTCGGCCTCCACCTCGGCGGTCACCTCGACCGGCTCGTGGAAGGCCGGCCCACCGTGGACGACCCGGTGGCCGATCGCCTCGACGCCCAGGTCGGTGGGGTGAACGCGCAGCTCCTCGGCCAGCTCCAGTACGTGGGCCAGCGCGGCGGTGTGGTCGGGGAACCCGGCCTCCGCGGTCCGCTCCGCGGCGGGCGACCCGGTGAGCTCGCTGCGGCGCACGGTCAGGGTGCCGACGGGCTCCCCGATCCGCTCGACCAGTGCCCAGGCCAGCTCGGCCTCCACGGCGGTGTCGAGGATCTGCAGCTTGAGGGAGGACGAGCCGGAGTTGATGACGAGTACGCGGGTCATGAATCGCTTTCCTGGGAGTCGCCGGTGCCCTGCGCCTGGACGGCCGTGATGGCGACGGTGTTGACGATGTCCTCGACCAGCGCGCCGCGCGACAGGTCGTTGATCGGCTTGCGCAGGCCCTGCAGGACCGGCCCGATCGCGACGGCGCCCGCGGTCCGCTGGACGGCCTTGTACGTGTTGTTGCCGGTGTTGAGGTCGGGGAACACCAGCACGGTGGCGCGTCCGGCGACCTCGGAATCGGGCATCTTCTTCCCGGCGACCGTGGGGTCGACGGCGGCGTCGAACTGCAGGGGCCCGTCCACGACGAGGCCGGCCACCGGGTCGGCGGCGCGCGAGGCGGGACCAGCGGCGGACGCGGCGGTGGTGGCGGACGCGGCGGCGTCGGCGATGCGCGACCGCACGAGCGCGGTGGCCTCGCGCACCTTGTCGACGTCCGCGCCCGTGCCGGAGTCACCGGTGGAGTACGACAGCAGCGCCACCCGCGGATCGATACCGAAGCGCGCGGCGGTCTCGGCGGACGACAGGGCGATGTCGGCGAGCTGCTCCGCCGTGGGATCGGGCACCACCGCGCAGTCGCCGAACGCGAGCACGTGATCGGCCAGGCACATGAGGAAGACGCTCGACACCGTCTTCACATCCGGGCGCGTGCGGATGATCTCCAGAGCCGGACGGATGGTGTGCGCGGTGGTGTGGGCGGCGCCGGAGACCATGCCGTCGGCGAGACCCGTGTGCACCATCATCGTGGCGAAGTAGGAGATGTCGAGGATGCGGTCGCGGGCCACGTCCAGGGTCATCCCCTTGTGCTTCCGCAGCTCGGCGTACTCCTCGGCGAACCTGTCGGCGTGTTCGCTCTCCCGCGGGTCGAGCAGCTGCGCGCCGCTGAGGTTGATGCCCAGTTCGTCGGCCCGGCGTCGGATCGCCTCGGGATCGCCGAGGATCGTGAGGTCGGCGACGTCGCGTCGCAGCAGGCGGCCGGCGGCGTGGAGGATGCGGTCGTCGTCGCCCTCGGGCAGCACGATGTGCCGCTTGTCGGCGCGGGCGCGTTCGAGGAGTTGGTGCTCGAACATCTGCGGCGTCATCACGTCGGGCGTGTCGACGCGCAGCCGGGCGAGCAGTTCCTCGGTGTCGACGTGCTTCTCCATGAGGCTCAGCGCGGTCTCGACCTTGCGTCCGGAGCCGGAGTAGACACGACCGCGGGTCTCGGCGGCGAGCCGCGCGGTGTCGTAGGTCCCGTGCTGGGTGCAGACGATCGGCAGGGTGGACCGCATCCCCCGGACGAGCTTGTCCAGCGCCGGGTTCGGCGTCACCCCGCCGTTCCAGATCATCCCGGCCAGCGACGGGAAGCCCTCGGCGGCGTGCGCGGCGAGGATCGCCAACACCGCGTCGGTGCGGTCGGCGGGCACGATGACCACCATGCCGTCGACGAGCCGCTCGAGGATCCGGTCGCCGGTCATGCCGCCGACCATCACTGCCATCGCCTCGCGGTCGAGCAGCGCCGGGTCGCCGGAGTACAGGGTGCCGTCGACCGCCTCCATGAGCTCGCCCATCGTGGGCGCGGTGAGCAGCGCCTGGGTGGGCAGGGTCCAGGCCGGCACGTCGAGCGTGTCGAGTTCCGCCTGGATCGCCTCCAATGCGTCGGGATCGCAGCGGTTGGCGACGACCCCGACGGGGTGGGCGTGCTCGGCGCGCAGTTCGTCGAGCGTGAGCCGGGCGTTGGTGCCGATCTCTGCCGGGGAGCGGTCGGTACCGCGGAGCACCAGGAGCACGGGGGCGCCCAGGTTCACGGCGAGCGTGGCGTTGAAGTCGTACTCCGTGGGACTGGGGACCCCGGTGTAGTCGGTCCCGAGGATCACCACGACGTCGCACTGGCGAGCGACCACCTGGTACCGGTCGACGATCTCGCCGAGGGCGGCGTCGCGGTCCTCGTGGACGCGCAGGTTCGTCACGCCGACGCAGTCCTCGTAGTCGAGGTCCACGGTCGTGTGCTGCAGCAGCATCTCCAGGATGCGGTCCCGGGCCGGCTCGTCGTCGGTCGCCGTACCGGTAGCGGCGCCGGTGGACACACCGGGGACCGGCCGCGGGGCGACGGTGACGGGCCGGAACACGCCGACCCGCTGAACGGTCCCGGCGAGGATCCTCAGCAGGCCCAGCGCGACGGTCGACTTCCCGGTGTCGCCCTCGGGGGCCGCCACGTAGACGGCTGACGAGGAGAGCGGCTCGTTCCCGCTCTGGGCTGGGATGGTCAGCGCAGCGACGTCGGGTTCGGGCGGCTCGGCCCCGGACGACTCGGACGACGCGGGCGTGACGGAATCGGGCAGCAGGGAATCGGGCACGAAGGCATTGTGACAGCGCGGGCGGCGCGGCACATCTGGTACACCCCTGTCGGGCGCGTCCGTCACCCCGGTAGGGGGCCGATCGTCAGACATCGCTGAGCCTGTCGACGCCGGGAGGCAGCCACGTGCACAACCCGGGCGAGGCGGGGTTCACGATGGTCGTCCAGCCCGCCGGCCCGTCGCCGACGAACCCGTGATGCACGGGACAGCCGAGTGCGCCGTTCGCGACGGTCGTGGGTCCGCCTCTGGACCATTCCCGGACGTGGTGGAACTGACTTCGTCGAGCCGGGGCGGTGCATCCGGGGAAGGTGCACCCTCCGTGGGCGGCGTAGAGGACCAGCCGCTGGATCGCCGAGGCGATGCGCCGTTCGGGGTGGGCGTCCACGTCGATCCTGTGCAGTTCCTCGCGCCCGTCGCGGAGCAGCGAGACGAACCACGGCATGGATCCGGCCATCGAGACGGCCTGCCGGACGCTGAGCTGGGTGCCGGAGTCGGTGCGAACGAGAGCGTGGGGGTCCTCGAGCTGCTCGGGGGTCAGCCGGACCACGATCGTCGCGATCCCCTTGGGCCGTGCCGGGTCGACGGTCGAGCCGAGCGCCCACTGGTGGACGAGCGCGTCGTGGGCGCGCTGCTCCGGGGTGCGGTCGTCCGATCCGGGTTCACACGGCACGGCCCCGCCCGGGCCACCGAAGTCGCACAGCGCCCGCTCCACCAGCGCACGACCGCGAGGGGTGAGCGTCATGGTCAGCGTGCTCGTCCCGTCGGCGCGCACGGCACCGAGCCGGGCGGAGCGTTGACGCTCCTGATGTTCCTCGCGGTCCCGGCCGCGGGCGGGGCACAGCTCCGCGACCCGTCGCGCGGCCTCCGCGCGCAGGTCCGCGGGGGC
>NZ_JAALDU010000359.1 GCF_014145015.1 Dietzia sp. E1
ACGGTGAAGACGACACCGCGGGCCCGGACGGCGACGCGGCCCGCCGTCGTGTCGTGGGCGCCTGCGGCCGCGTGGGCGTCGACGGCGTCCGCGGGCGGGTGGAGCAGTCCCTCCACGCGCGAGGCCACCGCGCCGAAGCCGGCCACCGGATGCCACCTCGAGGGGTCGGCCAGCGCCGCGTCGACGAGGAAGCCCAGGGCGATGCCGCAGGCGCGAGAGGTGTCCATGGGGTGCGCGCGGAGGGAATCGAACCCCCGACCGCTGGTGTGTAAGACCAGAGCTCTAACCGCTGAGCTACGCGCGCGTACGCCAGCGCCTCACGGGCGCCGGCGCGGCTCAGAGTATCCCACCGTGGGCCGCGCCTCCCCGCGGGGCGGGCGCGGAGCTCCGGGGACGCTCGGCCCTACTTACGCGGCATGCTGTTCTTGCGGAGGGCGAGCCGGCTGCCGACCCAGTCCCCGATGGCCGCCGTCCGGGTCTGGAGCATCCCCGCGGTCTGGGCGGACTCCGCGATCACGGCGGGCTCCACGTGCCCGTCACGCCCCGTTTTGGGGGTGAGGACCCAGACGGACCCCTCGTCCGCGAGCGGCGTGACGACGTCCATCAGCCGATCCACGAGGTCCCCGTCACCGTCCCTCCACCAGAGCAACACCGCGTCGACCACCTCATCGGTGTCCTCCTCCAGCAGCTCCGATCCGACGGCGTCCTCGACGGCCTCGCTGATCGACTCGTCGCAGTCGGAATCCCATCCGACCTCCTGAACGAGCATGCCCTCCGTCAGATCGAGCTGACCAGCGACCTGGTCCGCTCCGTCCTGCTGGTTCGCCGCGGCGACCACCGTGGTGTTCCTCCCTCTGTTCCGAGTAGTCCATCGAGGTAGTTCATCGAGGACTTTCGCTGACCAGGAACACTACCCGCGGACAGGCACCGGGGAAACGACTACCGCCCATTTACCGGCGCGGGGCATCCCGCGACGGTGTCGCGGGTCACGCTTTGGGGCACAATCGGAAACGACGGGCCGACGGTGGCCCGGTCCGAGCCCGACGCGGTCCGCCACACACCCGTGGACCGCGGTGCGGGCCCGACGCTGTACCGACGAGTGGTGGCCCCACCGGGCCGCCACGGTACGAATCACAGAAGTGAGGACGAGAAGCATGACCGAGAACGCAGGCCCCAGGAACGGTTCCGCACCCACCAACGTGCCGGTCCTCCGCGAGGGCGTCGCGTCCTACCTGGCGGACTCCGATCCCGAGGAGACCCAGGAGTGGATGGATTCGCTCGACGGTCTGCTCGCCGAGGCCGGGCCCGAGCGGGCTCGTTACCTCATGCTGCGGCTGCTCGAACGTGCCTCAAAACAACGCGTACCGCTCCCGGCGCTCACCTCCACGGACTACGTCAACACGATCCCCACCAGCCTCGAGCCGGAGTTCCCGGGCGACGAGGCGGTGGAGCGTACCTACCGCCGGTGGATCCGCTGGAACGCCGCCATCATGGTCCATCGCGCGCAGCGCCCCGGCATCGGCGTGGGCGGCCACATCTCGACCTACGCGGGCGCGGCGCCGCTCTACGAGGTGGGCTACAACCACTTCTTCCGCGGCAAGGACCATCCCGGCGGCGGTGACCACGTCTTCTTCCAGGGCCACGCCTCCCCCGGCATGTACGCCCGCGCGTACCTCGAGGGTCGGCTCCGCGAGCACGATCTCGACGGCTTCCGGCAGGAGAAGAGCCACCCGGGTCGGTCCCTGCCCTCCTACCCCCATCCCCGCTCGATGCCCGAGTTCTGGGAGTTCCCGACCGTCTCGATGGGTCTCGGGCCCATCAACGCCATCTACCAGGCGCGGTTCAACCGCTACCTGCACAACCGCGGCATCAAGGACACCTCCCAGCAGCACGTCTGGGCGTTCCTCGGCGACGGTGAGATGGACGAGGTCGAGTCGCGCGGCGCGCTGCAGATCGCGGCCAACGACGCGCTGGACAACCTCACCTTCGTCATCAACTGCAACCTCCAGCGGCTCGACGGGCCCGTCCGCGGCAACGGCCAGATCGTCCAGGAGCTGGAGTCCTACTTCAACGGCGCCGGCTGGAACGTCATCAAGGTCGTCTGGGGCCGCGAGTGGGACGCGCTGTTCGAAAAGGACACCGAGGGCGCGCTCGTCTCGCTGATGAACTCCGTCTCGGACGGTGACTACCAGACGTTCAAGGCCAACGACGGCGCCTACGTCCGCGAGCACTTCTTCGGCCGCGACCCCCGCACCGCCAAGCTCGTCGAGGACATGACGGACGAGGAGATCTGGGACCTGCGCCGCGGCGGGCACGACTACCGCAAGATCCACGCCGCGTACAAGGCCGCGCTCGAGCACACCGGTCAGCCGACCGTGATCCTGGCCCACACCATCAAGGGCTTCGGGCTGGGTCAGAACTTCGAGGGGCGCAACGCGACCCACCAGATGAAGAAGCTGACGCTCGACGACCTCAAGCTGTTCCGCGACAAGCAGCAGATCCCGATCACCGACGAGGAGCTCGAGGCCGACCCCGCCCAGCCGCCGTACTACAACCCGGGGCCGAACTCCCCCGAGATCCGGTACATGCTGGACCGCCGTGCCGCGCTGGGCGGTCACGTGCCCGAGCGGCGGCAGACCTTCACCCCGCTGAACGTGCCCGACATCGACGCCCTGAAGTCGCTGCGCAAGGGCTCGGGCAAGCAGGCCGTGGCCACGACGATGGCGCTCGTGCGAACCGCCAAGGAGCTCATGCGCGACGAGTCGCTGCGTGACCGTTTCGTGCCCATCATCCCGGACGAGGCCCGCACCTTCGGCATGGACTCGTGGTTCCCGACGCTGAAGATCTACAACCCGCACGGCCAGAACTACACCTCGGTCGACCACGAGCTCATGCTGAGCTACAAGGAGGCCAAGAACGGCCAGATCATGCACGAGGGCATCAGCGAGGCCGGTTCGGTCGCCGAGTTCACGGCCGCCGGAACCGCATACGCCACCCACGGCGAGCCGATGATCCCGCTGTACATCTTCTACTCGATGTTCGGCTTCCAGCGGACCGGCGACGCGATCTGGGCGGCCGCCGACCAGCTCGCCCGGGGCTTCCTGCTCGGCGCCACCGCCGGCCGCACGACCCTCACCGGCGAGGGCCTCCAGCACATGGACGGACACTCCCCGCTGCTGGCGGCGACCAACCCTGGGATCATCTCCTACGACCCCGCCTGGGCCTACGAGGTCGCGCACATCATGCGTGCCGGCGTCGAGCGGATGTACGGGCCGGGTTCCGCCCACGAGACGGAGACCGACGGCATCGACCGCAACGTCTCGTACTACATCACCCTGTACAACGAGCCCGTTCCGCAGCCGGCCGAGCCGGAGGATCTGGACGCCGACGCGCTACTGCGGGGCCTGTACCGGTTCCGGGCGGCCGAGTCCGGCACCCACAAGGCCGCCATCCTCGCCTCGGGCGTGGCCATGTACGCGGCGGTCGACGCGCAGCGGATGCTCGCCGAGGACTGGGACGTCGCGGCCGACCTGTGGTCCGCGACTTCCTGGACCGAGCTGGCCCGCGACGGTTTCGAGTGTGAGCGACACGCTCTGCGCCACCCGGATCAGCAGCCGCGCACCCCGTTCGTCGCGGCGGCGCTGGCCGACGCCGAGGGGCCGAAGGTCGCGGTGAGCGACTTCCAGAAGGCGGTGCCGGACCAGATCCGCGCCTGGGTCCCCGGTGACTTCACGGTTCTGGGCTGCGACGGGTTCGGGTTCTCCGACACCCGGCCGGCCGCTCGTCGCTTCTTCAACACCGACGCCGAGTCGATCGTCGTCGCCGTGCTGGCGGGGCTCGTCCGCGAGGGCGCCATCGAGAAGGTCACCCTCCTCGAGGCCGCGCGGCAGTACCGGATCGACGACGTCATGGCCGCCCCCGAGCCGACGACGGATCCCGGAGTGGCGTGACCGAGACGTCCGACCCCGCCACCGGGGAGAGTCAGCCGGAGCGCGTCCGGCGGCGGTCGTCCACGCCGCCGGACGACAGGCCGGTCTCCGACGCTCTCCTCAAGCGCATCACGCGGTACTCGGGGACCCTGTCCACCGAGGCGGTCCGCGCACTGGAGCAGGAACTGCCGTTCTTCGCCGAACTCTCGGCGGACCAGCGGGCGGAGATCCAGCTGATCATCCAGAGCGCGGTCCGCGACTTCGTCACGTGGGTGCGCAACCCCGAGGCCCCGCACACCGACACCATCGCCGGTTTCAAGCTGTTACCCAAGGGCGTCGGTCAGGGGCTCACCCTGCAACAGACGGTGCAGCTCGTGCGCTCGACCCTCGAGTACTTCGAGCTGGTGATGCCCCGGATCACCCACAACGAGCGACAGCGCGGCCTGATGATCGCGGCAGTCCTGAAGTTCGGCCGCGAGCTTGGGTTCACCGCAGCCTCCGTGTACGCCGCGGCGGCGGAGAACCGCGGCGCGTGGGACACGCGCATGGAGGCGATGATCGTCGACGCCGTGGTCCGCGGGGACCGGCACGCGGATCTCATCTCCGGCGCCTCCGCACTGAACTGGGATCCGACGACCGCGGCCACGGTCATCATCGGGACCCCGAGGGAGGATCTGGGTCTCGCCTCGGTACCCGCCGTCCACAGGGCCGCCGTCTCGTCCGACCGGCACGCGCTGGCCGTGGTGCAGGGGGCCCGCCTCGTCGTCATCCTGTCGGGAGAGCTGGAGTCCTCCGCGTCGATCCCGCCTACCGTGCTCGACGCGTTCTCCTCGGACGCCCCCGTCGTCCACGGACACACCGTGGGCTCCCTGGTCGAGGCCCCGGACAGCGCGGCGGAGGCGCTGTCCGGGGCGGCGGCGGTGAGCGGCTGGCCCGGCGCGCCGCGGCCCGTCGCGGCGATCGACCTCCTACCCGAGCGCGTCCTCGGGGGCGACCGCGGCGCGGCGGCGATGTTGGTCGACCGGATCGTCACGCCCCTGCGCGGTGCGGACGCCTCCGTCGAGGACACCCTGCGGGCCTATCTCGACTCCGGCGGGCACGTGGAGAAGTGCGCCCGCGAGTTGTACGTCCATCCCAATACCGTCAGGTACCGCCTGAAGAGAGTGAGTCAAATCACTAAATTCGACCCCCTCACCGCTCGAGACGCATTCGTGCTGAGAATCGCGCTCGTCCTCGGGAAGTTTGCCGAGCGAACTACTCAAGAGGGCTAAATATTCACTTGCGTCACAACCTGTAACGAAACCTCTTCCTCCGGAGATGGACGAGCAGCCAGCTCGAGATTTGTGGGGATCCCACAAAATCCCGGGCTCGTTTCTGGCTTCGGGAACATCATCCGAAAGGGGCCCGGCCGTGTTGTCTGATACCCGTGCTTTGCCTAACCGCCCCTGGACAAGGGTCACAGAAAGCCGGGATGCTCGCGCCCTGGCTCGAGTTGCCCGGCGCCTCCGACCGTCTCGCCGACTGGTCCGCGTCGAGCGGACTCGATCTCGAGCGCCTCGGCACCACGGCGACCCTGCAGGAGATCACCGACACCGCGGTGACCCAACCACTCGTGGTGGCCTCCGCACTCCTCGGTGCCGCGGAGTTGCGCCGACGCGGTCAGGTCCCCTCCGACACGCTCGTCGCGGGTCACTCGATCGGCGAGATCGCGGCGCTGGCGATCGCCGGCGTGGTCTCGGAGGCGGACGCCCTGCGCCTCGCGTCCGTCCGCGGAGCGGCGATGTCACGGGCGTGCGCCGAGCGACCGACCGGGATGATCGCCGTTCTCGGCGGGGTCGAGGCCGATGTGCTGCTGGCTCTGGACAATGCCGGGCTCGCGCCGGCGAACCGGAACGGCGCGGGGCAGATCGTCGCCGCGGGCCCGCTCGAGGCCTGCGACGCACTCGAGCAGAACCCGCCCACCCGGGCGCGCCTGCGTCGGCTCGAGGTCGCCGGCGCGTTCCACACGAGCCACATGGACTCCGCCGTCGACGAGTTCCGCGCGCTGGCCGAGACGATCGTGGTCAACGATCCCGAGCTGACGCTGCTGTCGAACGCCGACGGCATGGCGGTCACCTCAGGCCGTGACGCGCTGGACCGGGTGGTCTCGCAGATCACCCACCCGGTGCGCTGGGACCTCTGCACGCAGACCATGCTCAAGCTCGGCGTGGACGCGTTCGTCGAGCTGCCGCCGTCCGGCGCGCTCGTCGGGCTGGCCAAGCGCTCGATGCGCGAGGTCGCCCGCCACGGCGTGACCGTCCCGGAGGACATCGAGACCGCTCTCGCGACGGTTCCCGCCCTCAGCGGGGCCTGAGGCCTCCCCCGACCACCCCCGTTCGTCGGCCGTCGTCGATGATCGGGTACGACAAACGTCCGTCGCGCCCGTCGGGCACGACATCACCCATCAGAAAGGACACCACATGGCACGCACCGAGGCCGAGATCATCGCAGGACTCGCGGAAATCGTCGAGGAGGTCACCGGGATCGAGCCGTCCGAGGTGACCCCCGAGAAGTCCTTCGTCGACGACCTCGACATCGATTCGCTCTCCATGGTGGAGATCGCCGTGCAGACCGAGGACCGATACGGAGTGGAGATCCCCGACGAGGACCTCGCCAAGTTGCGTACCGTGCAGGATGCGGTCGACTACATTCAGAAGATCGACCAGAGCTGATTTCCCGCCCCGCACGTCGGGGGCGGGGACGCGTTCAGGGCCGAAGGTGCGGTCGGTGCACCACGTCGAGCCCGCGTCCCTTCCCCGCGTGCAGGGCACTCCACAGATCGCCCCGCCCAGAGCGGGGCGCCGGGCACGAGGTCCGGAAACGGGACGGGGGTCCCGCTTCCGGTCATCGTCCGCCCACAAGCCAGTCCGGGGGTCCGTCACAGGTGCACGCTCCCTCCCCGGGACGTGCACCAAGGAAAGGACTGCACTCATGACCATCACCAGCGCTGTTGACCAGAACACCCAGATCGATCCGCGCGACCCCGTCGTCCGGCTCGAGAACCTCTTCGATCCCGCCTCGCTGGAGTTCATCACCGAACCCGACGCCTCGGGAGCCCTGGCCGCGCGCGGCCTGATCGACGGTGAGCCCACCATCGCCTACGCCACGGACGCCACCGTCATGGGTGGCGCCATGGGCCTCGACGGGTGCCGGCACATCGTTCGCGCGATCGATGTCGCGATCGACGAGCAGCTGCCCATCGTGGGCGTCTGGCACTCGGGGGGTGCCCGCCTCGCGGAGGGCGTCGAGGCCCTGCACGCCGTGGGTACCGTCTTCGAGGCCATGGTCCGCGCCTCGGGTCTGGTCCCCCAGATCTCCGTCGTGCTCGGACCCGCCGCCGGTGGCGCCGCCTACGGCCCCGCCCTGACCGACGTCGTCATCATGGCGCCGGCGGGCAAGATCTTCGTCACCGGGCCCGACGTGGTCCGCTCCGTGACCGGCGAGCAGGTCGACATGGAGGGCCTGGGCGGCCAGGACGTGCACCACCGCAAGTCGGGGGTGTGCCACATCGCCGCCGAGGACGAGCGCGACGCCCTGAACCGGGCCCGCCGACTGGTCACCCTCCTCACCGCGCAGGGTGAGTTCGACCAGCGCCTCCTCGAGGGCGACCACACGGACCTCGCCGGGCTGCTGCCGGAGTCGCCCAAGCGCGCGTACGACGTCCGCCCGCTCGTCCACGGCCTGCTCGACTCCTCCGAGCTGGACGGCAACACCACGTTCGAGGAGCTGCAGTCCAAGTGGGCGCCCAGCATCGTCGTGGGCTTCGGTCGGATCGCCGGCCGCACCGTCGGCGTGATCGCCAACAACCCGCTGCGACTGGGCGGGTGCCTCAACTCCGAGTCGGCGGAGAAGGCGTCCCGTTTCGTCCGCCTCTGCAACGCCTTCGGTGTGCCGCTCGTCGTGATCGTGGACGTGCCCGGGTACCTGCCCGGCGTCTCGCAGGAGTGGGACGGCGTGGTGCGCCGCGGCGCCAAGCTCCTGCACGCGTTCGCCGAGGCGTCGGTCGCCCGCGTCACGCTCGTCACGCGCAAGATCTACGGCGGTGCCTACATCGCCATGAACTCCCGCGCGCTCGGTGCCTCCGCCGTGTTCGCGTGGCCGGACGCCGAGGTGGCGGTCATGGGCGCGAAGGCGGCCGTCGGCATCCTCCACAAGCGCACCCTCGCGGCCGCGCCGGAGGACGAGCGCGAGGCCCTGCACGAGCGGCTGGCCGAGGAGCACGCGGCGATCGCCGGCGGCGTCGGCC
>NZ_JAALDU010000360.1 GCF_014145015.1 Dietzia sp. E1
GGCACCGCGTGGCGGCCCAGGATCTCGAGCGCGGCCACGGCCTCGACGGCGGTGGCCCCGGCGCCGCCGGACGCCTCGTCGACGAGCAGGGCGGCGGCGCCGGTCTCGGCGACGCGTCCCCACACGGCGGTGCCGGGGGCGGTGTCGCCGTCGGCCCACGAGCGGATCACCGCGGGCATGTCGGACTTGGCCAGCAGAGAGTCGATGCTGCCGGCGAAGTCGATGATCTCGGGATCGAGTGCGAACTGCATGATGTGTGAAACCGCCTTCTCAGCCGCGCGGGAGGCCGAGGAGTCGCTCGGCGATGATGTTCTTCTGGACCTCGTTGGTGCCCGCGTAGATGGGGCCGGCGAGGGCGAACAGGTAACCGTCCATCCACTGCTCACCGGCGAGCTCGCCGGCCGTGTCCAGGACGTCCAGGGCGGTCTCGTGGGTCGCAATGTCCCAGTCCGACCAGAAGACCTTGTTGATCGAGGACTCGAAGCCGAGGTTGGCGCCGCCCGTGAGCTTGGTGACCGTGTTCCACGTGCTCAGCTCGTACTCGCGGGAGCCGATCCACGCGTCCGCCACGCGGTCGGCCAGCGCGCCGCGGGTGCGGTCGTCGAGGTCGCCCTCGCGGGAGTCCCACAGCTCGAGCAGCCGGTCGGTGGTGGCGAGGAAGCGCCCCGGGGAGCGCAGGGAAAGGCCGCGCTCGTTGTTGGCGGTGGACATGGCCACCTTCCAGCCCTGGTTGACCTCGCCGATCACGCCGGACTCGGCGGGCTTGGCCGGGTCGTCGGGCACGAAGACGTCCTCGAGGAACAGCTCCGCGAACCCGGGCAGACCGTCCAGCTGGTCGATGGGGCGCACGGTGACACCCTCGGCGCGCAGGTCGAACATGAAGTAGGTCAGGCCCTTGTGGCGGGGCTCGTCCGGATCCGTGCGGAACAGGCCGAAGCCCTTGTCGGCGAACGAGGCGCGGGTCGACCACACCTTCTGCCCGTTGAGGACCCAGCCGCCGTCGACCTTCTTCGCGGTCGAGCGCAGCGAGGCCAGGTCGGAGCCGGCCTCGGGCTCGGACCACGCCTGCGCCCAGATGTCGTCGGCGCGGGCCATGCGCGGCATGATGTGCGCGAGCTGCTCGGGGGAGGCGTGGTCGAACAGGGTCGGGGCCAGCAGGAAGATGCCGTTCTGGCTCACGCGCAGCGGCGCGCCGGCGCGGAAGTACTCCTCCTCGAAGACGACCCAGTTGACCAGGCCGCAGTCGCGCCCGCCGAACTCCTCGGGCCACGACACGACCGACATGCGGGCGTCGGCCATCTTCCGCTCCCACTCGCGGTGGGCCTCGAAGCCCTCGCGGGTGTCCATGTGCGGCAGCGGCTCGGACGGCACGTTCTCGGCCAGCCACTGCCGGACCTCGAGGCGGAACTCCTGCGTCGAGGCGTCCAGATCCAGATCCACGGTGTCAGCCTTCCTTCTTCTCGGACGCGGGGCCCGTCGAACCGGTGTTGGCGCTGTCGCGCATGGAGCGGGCGTCCATCCCGCCCAGGGACGCGGAGAACGAGTCGGTGTCGTCAGGCTCGGCGTTGGCGGAGTGCGCGAACATGTGCCAGCCGAACGCCGTGTCCAGCGAGGTCTGCAGCCCCATCTGGTCCTCGTTCGCATTGATGACCTTCTTGGCGAGCGTCAGCCCGAACGCCGGCATGGCCTTGATCTCCTCGGCGATCGAGTCGACCTTGGCCTGCAGCTCGTCGCGGGGCACGACGTGGTTGAGCATCCCCCACTCGAGCGCCTCGGCCGCGCCGAACCTGCGACCGGTGTAGAGGATCTCCTTCGCGCGGCGCGGGCCCAGCACGAAGGCGTGGGCGAAGTACTCGACGCCCGGGATGCCCATCTTCACGACGGGGTCGGAGAAGAACGCGTCGTCGGCGGCCACGATGAAGTCGCAGACCCACGCGAGCATGAGCCCGCCGGCGATGCAGGCGCCGTGCACCTGGGCGATCATCGGCTTGGGGATCTCCCGCCAGCGGCGGCACATCTGGACGTAGACCTCGGTCTCACGTGCCAGGCGCCGGTCGCCGCCGCCGCGGGTGGTGTGGTCCCACCAGATCGCGGCGCGGTTGGGGTACTCGACGTGGTGGTCGCGCTCGGGCGTGCCGATGTCGTGGCCGGCCGAGAAGTGCTTGCCGGCCGCGCGCAGGACGATCACCTTGACCGAGTCGTCCTCCACGGCCTTGATGAACGCGTTGTCCAGCGAGTACGTCATCACCGAGTTCTGCGCGTTGCGGAAGTCGGGGCGGTTGAGTGTGACGTACGCGGTGCCGTCGGAGACCTCGTAGGCCACCGGCTGCGTGTCCGGCCCGAGGTCGTCGACCCCGAGGACCGGAGGGATGGGTCCATCGGTCATGACCTGCAACTCTCCTTACCTAGCAAGTGCTTGGTTGGTACTGTACCGGACCGGCGTCGCACGCCGTAGCCGCCGTCGTTCAGACGCCGTATCCACCGTCCACGTCGAGCTTCTGTCCCGAGATGAACCCCGCGCGGTCCGAGGCCAGGAACGCCACCGCCTCGGCGATGTCGTCGGCCGTACCGAACCGGCGCAGCGGGATATTGGAGCGCGTGACCTCCAGCGCCCGCTCGTCGAGGTCACCCGAGGCGATGAGCCGGGACGCCATGCCGTCGGTGAGCATCCCCGGGCCCACGCAGTTCACCCGCACCCCGAAGCGCCCCTCCTCGGCGGCGAGCCCGCGCACGAGCTGTTCGACGGCGCCCTTGGGGGCCGCCGACAGGCCGTCGCGCACGGGGTAGCGGGTGGTGGCGGCGGTGGTGACGACGACGACGTTGCCCCCCACCGCGCGCAGGTGCGGAAGCGCGGAATGCGCGAGGGCGAAGAACGCCCCGGCGTCCTCGTCGAGCTGCCGGCGGAACTCGGCCGGCGCGATCCGCGACAGATGCACCATGGGCACGTGCGGACCGGCGCAATGGGCGAGCACGCGGATCCCGCCGTGCCGGGAGGCGATCCCGTCGATGCTGGCGGCGACCTCGTCGTCGTCGTCCCCGTCGTCGCTCGCCCCGCCACCGCTCGTCCCGCCACCGGGGGCGAGGCGGACGCACTCCACGGCCCGCGCCGACC
>NZ_JAALDU010000361.1 GCF_014145015.1 Dietzia sp. E1
CGAGCACCTGCCGTGGTTCGCGCTCTCCGACCCCCGGGTGACGGAGGAGGTCACCGTGGGCGACATGTTCGCGCACCGCTCGGGGCTGCCCGAGCACGCGGGCGACGACCTCGAAGACCTCGGCTACGAGCGGCCCGCGATCCTGCACGGCCTGCGTCACCTGCCCCTCGAGCCGTTCCGGACGTCGTACGCGTACACCAACTTCGGGCTCACCGCGGGGGCCGAGTCCGTCGCCGCGGCGGCGGGCACCCCGTGGGCCGAGCTGGGCCGCGAGCGTCTCTTCGATCCCCTCGGCATGTCGGACACCTCGTTCAGTTACGAGGAGCTACTCGACCGCGGCAACCGCGCCGTGGGTCATGTGCGTGCGCCGGCCGCCGAGTCGGGCGAGTCGTCCGGCGAGTGGATCCCGGCGGACCCCGCGCGTGACCCCGACGCCCAGGCCCCGGCGGGGGGCCTGAGCTCGTCGGTGACGGACATGGCGCGGTGGATGTCCATGGTCCTTGACGACGGCAAGGGCCCCGGTGGCGCACAGGTGGTCCCCTCCGAGGCACTCAGGGAGGCTCTGACCCCGCAGTCCGTGTCCGCGCCCCCGCAGGCCGCGGCGGACCGCACCGGGAGCTATGGCTACGGCTTCAACATCGGCACGAGTTCCTCGGGCCGCGTCCAGTGGAGCCACTCGGGGGCGTTCGCGCTCGGCGCGGGGACGGCGATGCTCATGATGCCGTCCCTGGATCTCGGCATCATCACCCTGACCAACGCCGCGCCGACGGGGGTGGCGGAGACGATCAACGCCCGGTTCGCCGACTACGCGCAGTACGGGGACCCGGCGCTGGAGTGGCGCGAGCTCTACACCGAGCAGTTCGGCCCGCTGCTCGACCCGGTGGGCGATCTGGTCTCCACGCGCCAGCCGTCCGCGCCGGCGCCGCCCCGGCCCGCCGAGGAGCTGCTGGGCGTCTACCGCAATGACTACTTCGGGGAGATCGAGGTCCGGCGCACGGTGGCCGACGAGTCCTCGGACGCCGAATCTTCGAACGACCAGTCCTCGGACGCCGAGTCCTCGGACTCCGGGCCCTCGGGCGCCGAGCTCGCGCTGGCGGTGGGCCCGGGGCCGCTGGTCTGGCCGCTCGAGCACTGGGACGGGGACACGTTCGCCGTGAGCCCGGTGGGCGAGAACTGGCCGCGCGGGTCCCGGGGCAGTGTCACCTTCGAGGGCGACACCGTCACGGTGGAGTTGCTCGACGCCAACGGGCTGGGCACCTTCACACGCGTCGACGCCGACGACGCCGCCGACTAGTTCGCCGACGCGTCCAGCCTCTCCGCGCGGCGCCTCCCCCGCCGGCCGTCCGCGTCCGGTGTCGTGAGGAACGTCGAGAACCACCCCATCCGCGGGTCCGCGTCCACGAGGAACGCCTTGACCATCAGCGTGAGCGGGACCGCGAGGATCGCACCGAGCGGCCCGGCGACCGCCGACCAGAAGACCAACGACAGGAACGTCACGGTCGGCGTGAGCCCGACGGCGTCGCCGGTGAACTTGGGCTGGATGAAGCTCTGCATGACGAGGTTGATGGCGCTGTAGATCACCACCACCCAGATCGCATCGCCCGGCCCGCCGGTGAGCAGCGCGAACAGCGCCGGCGGCACGAGGCCCAGAACGAAGCCGATGTTGGGGATGTAGTTGGTGACGAAGGCGAGCACGCCCCACACCAGGGCGAGCGGTACCCCGAGGATCCACAGGGCGACCGCGTCCATCACCGCGACGATCAGCCCGAAGACGGTCGAGACGATCCAGTACGACTTCACCCCGTCGGTGAACGAGCCCAGGGCGTCGGCCAACCGGGGCCGCTGGCGGGCGATCGCCGCCCGGCGGCGGAAGATGCCGGGGATGTCGAACACGAGGAAGGTCAGCGCGATGATCAGGACGGTGAGCTGACCGCCGGCTGCGGACAGTTGGCCTGCGACGTTCTGGACCGTGCCGATGATGGTCCCCGGGTCCAGGACGCCCTGCAGGCTCGACGCGACCTGGTCCTGGCTCACGCCGAACCCGCCGAGCAGCTCGAGGCTCTGCTCGTAGAGGGCGACGAACTTGTCCTGATACTGCGGGATCTCCTCCGCGGCGACCCACAACGCCCACACGAGCATCCCGACCAGCGCGGCCAGCAGCAGGTAGAGCACCAGCAGGACGATGATCATCGCCCCCCAGCGGGGCAGCCCTGCCCGCTGCAGCAGCCGCTGCAGGGGCTGGGCGGCGATGACCAGGTTCAGCGCCAGGAACGCGGGCATGAGGATGCTCGAGTGCTCCGCTATCCCCCACAAGACCACGACCGCGGCGGCGACCGACACGACGGTCACGCCCGCGATGCCCCACCCCTTGGGCTCCTCGTGAGGTGCTGACGTCGCGGGGCCGTCACCGGTCGTGGTCATGGTCCTCCTCGTGGGCGGCGCCCAGCGCGCCGGACGCCGCCCAGAGTAGACCCGTCAGCTCCCGGCCAGCGCCGCCCGGATCCCGTCGACGTCCACCGCGTCGAGATCCGCGGGATCCCAGCTGGGGTTGCGGTCCTTGTCGATCACCACGGCGCGCACACCCTCGACGAAGTCCGGGCGGGCGGTGATCCACGCGCCCAACGCCAGCTCATTGTCCAGGCACTCCCGCAGGTCCGCGGCCTCGGCGCCGGCACGCAGCAGCTCGATGGTCGCCACGATCGACGTGGGGCAGTGCGAGCGCAGCATGCCGAGCGTCTCCGTGGCCCACTCGTCCTGCTCGCCGGACTCCAGTGCCGCGATCATCTCCTGCGCGGTCCCGCGGGAGAAGACGTCCTCGATCCGCTCGATCCGCGCCTCGACAGCCGACTCCCCCGCTGCGGAGCGCTCGAGACCGAACCTCCGGAGCGCCTCCTGCAGACCATTCGCACCGATGGCGTCGACGAAGGCGTTGCGCTCGTCGTCGTCGATCAGGTCCGTCGCTAGACCGGTGTAGAGGGCGTCGGCGGAGTTCATCCGCACGCCCGTCGTGCCCAGGTAGATCGCCACCGCCAGGCCGCGCGCGCCGCCGCCGCACAGGCGCGGCAGGAAGTGGCTCGCGCCGACGTCGGGGATGAAGCCGATCGCGGTCTCCGGCATCGCCATCATGACCTTCTTGGTGACCACGCGGTGCGAGCCGTTGATCGAGATGCCCAGGCCGCCGCCCATCGCCACGCCGTGGATGACGGCCACCGTCGGCACGCGGTGCGTGTGGTACGCCAGATCCATCTCGTACTCCTCCGAGAAGAACTCCCGGTTGGCCGCGTGATCCCCCGACGCCGCCGCGTCCCGCAGCGCTCGGATGTCACCGCCCGCGCAGAACGCCTTCTCGGACGTGCTGGTGGTGACCACGGCCTCCACACCCGGATCATGCGCGGCCTCGTCGAGCGCCGTGTGCAGCGCCCTACACATGGGCAGATCCAGCGAGTTCAGGGCCTTGGGGCGGTCCAGGACGATGTGCTGCATCCGGCCTTCGCGCCGGGAGATGACGTATTCACTCATGGCCCCAGTGTGTCAGGCCGCGCGCCGACCGACCCGCAGATACTAGGAACTCCTACCTCAATGCCCCCCACGCCCCGGCGACCTCACCCCTTCAGCAGACGCGCGGCCACGTCGGGGACGTACTTGAACTCCTCACGCGGCGGGCGCTCGTAGCCCATGCCCTCCGGCCGCTCGGGGATCTCCAGCTTCGGCGGGTCGAGCTGCTCCCACGGCACCGTGGACAGCAGGTGCGAGATGACGTTGATCCGCGACCGCTTCTTGTCCTCCGACTCGACGGTGAACCACGGGGCCTCGGGGATGTCGGTGTGGATGAACATCTCGTCCTTCGCCCGGCTGTACTCCTCCCACCGCGTGATGGACTCGAGGTCCATCGGCGAGAGCTTCCAGCGACGCATCGGGTCCTCGTGGCGCGAGCGGAAGCGGCGCTCCTGCTCCTCGTCGGACACAGAGAACCAGTACTTGCGCAGCATGATCCCGTCCTCGACCAGCAGCCGCTCGAAGATCGGGGCCTGGTGGAGGAAACGCCGGTACTCGTCGGTCGTGCAGAAGCCCATCACCCGCTCGACGCCGGCCCGGTTGTACCAGGACCGGTCGAAGATCACGATCTCCCCGGCCGCCGGCATGTGCTCGATGTAGCGCTGGAAGTACCACTGGGTCCGCTGCACCTCCGTCGGTGCGGGCAACGCAACCACCCGGGCGTGCCTGGGGTTGAGGTACTGGGTGATGCGCTTGATCGCCGACCCCTTGCCCGCGGCGTCGCGGCCCTCGAACACGACCACCAGCCGGTTGCCGGTCTCGCGCAGCCACGCCTGCATCTCGACCAGCTCGGCCTGCAGCCGCTTCAGCTCGGACTCGTAGGCCTTCTTCGGTAGCTTCTCCAGCCCGCTCGGCAGCCGGTCCTTCTTCTTGGCGCCGCCCTTGCCCGACGACTTCTTGTCGCTCATGGGCACGATCCTACGGACCCGTGGCCACCCGGCCACCCGATTCACCGAGCCGATCGACGCCGAGAGGTCCCTCGACCGAATCGTGCGACGCGACGTCGACTTTGTCTTCTAAGGTAAGAAGATGCGGTCCCGTGACTCGATCCTCGAGGCCGCCCGAGAAGTGATCGGGCGGGCCGGCTTCGGCGGCGTCACGATCGCGGCGGTCGCCAAGCAGGCGAATGTCAGCCGCCAGACCATCTACTCCATCTTCGGCTCCCGCGAGGAACTCGTCTCCCAGGCAGTCGCCGAGCGGCTCACCATGATGACCGGCGCCTTCGCGGACCTGCTGAACAACTCGGACTCGCCGCTCGAGCTGATCGTGGGGACCGCGGTGGAGGGCCGCAACCGAATTCTCGGTGACCCGCTCCTGCGCGTGCTCGCGGTGGGCGGGGGCACCGACCCCGTGTCGGACCCGGGCGCGGCCGCCCGCACGCATGAGTACTGCATGGCGCTCCTCGCCCCCGCCGCCGAGCGCTTCCCCGAGCTGGCCGGGAGGCTGGGTTTCGTCACCGATGTCGGCATCCACGTCGGATGGTCGGTCCTGTGTCTCGACTCGCCCGCCGCCCGTTCCGACGACGACCTGCGCGCCTTCCTCACCACCTGGCTCGCGCCGCTGATGCAGACGTTCACGAAGGCGGGGTCGGACGGCGTCGGCCGGGATGGTGCGGCGTGGGGCGCCGGGCCGGGCGGAGCGGGGTCGGGCGGAGCGGGGTCGGGCGGAGCGGGGTCG
>NZ_JAALDU010000362.1 GCF_014145015.1 Dietzia sp. E1
GGCCCAGCCCCCGACCCGGCGCCCCCGGCCGCGCCGCCCGCCCCGACGGCTCCCGGTGACGGTGCCGCGACGCTCGCCCCGGTGCCCGGACAACCCTTCTAGCACCCCCACCCGAAAGGCCCCCGAGATGACCGAACGACGCACCCCGGAAGCGGGACGCCGGGCTACCTCGGGTGACCCGCGCGCCACCGCACCGGGCGTCGGACGGCCACCGAACCGGTTCGGCCGGGTCCTCACCACCAACTCGACCGAGCGCCGGTTCACCTTCATGCGGTCCGCGTTCGCCGTGATCATGGTGATCGCCCTGGTCAAGCTCTTCTGGGTACAGACGATCGGGGGCACCGAGCTCGCGGCCCGCGCCGAGAGCCAGCGGCAGGTCCACCAGGTCCTGCCCGCCACCCGCGGGGCGATCGTCGACCTGGACGGCGACCCCATCGCCTTCACCCGCGAGGCCCGCGACCTGTCGATCCAGCCGCTCGTCGAGCAGCAGAACGCCGAGGCCCGCCGCGAGCTCGACAGCACCAAGCCGACGTGGGACGAGCTCGTCGTGGAGATCGCCGACGAGTTCGAGGCCGTGCTCGGCGACGCCGTCGACCGCGACGAGATCGAGGCCAAGCTCTCCTCCGGCGGCGGCTTCACCTACCTCGTCCGCAATGTCGACGTCACCCAGGCCAACGCGATCGTCCGGAAGTTCCCGATGATCGGCGCCGAGCGCGTCGACATCCGCGAATACCCGGGCGGCGCGCTCGCCGCCAATGTCGTCGGCGCCACCACCAAGAGCGACGAGGGCAAGCTGATCGGCCTGCAGGGCATCGAGTCCCACTTCAACGACCAGCTCGACGGCGAGGACGGCCGGCAGACCTTCGACCGGGCCCAGGACAACACGGTCATCCCCGGCACCCTGCGCAACGTCACCGAGCCGCGCGACGGCGACACGATCCGCCTCACCCTCGACGCCGACCTGCAGTGGCACGTCCAGAAGGCGATCCAGTCCGCCAAGGACACCTCGGGCGCGAAGAGCGCGTCCGCCGTCGTCCTGGACGCGCGGACCGGCGAGGTGCGGGCGATGGCCAACGACAACACGTTCAACCCGGCCGTCGGCGTCGGTGCGGAGCTCGAGCGTGGCGCGGACCTCGGCAACCCGGCCATCACCTCCCCGTTCGAGCCGGGCTCCGTGCAGAAGATCATCACCGCGGCCGCCGCCATCGAGGCCGGACTGACCCACCCGGACGAGGTGCACTCGGTCGACGGCAGCATCCGCATGGAGGGAGTCACGGTCTCCGACGCGTGGCAGCACGGACCC
>NZ_JAALDU010000363.1 GCF_014145015.1 Dietzia sp. E1
CGCCGGCGGGGGCGCCGAAGGGTGACGCCGGCGGCGCCGCGCGCCGCCGGCGGGCGGGGCGGTCAGGCCTCGAACTTATAGCCCAGCCCGCGGACGGTGACCAGGTGCACGGGCTTGCCGGGGTCCGTCTCGATCTTCGAGCGCAGCCGCTTGACGTGCACATCGAGGGTCTTGGTGTCGCCGACGTAGTCCGAACCCCACACCCGGTCGATGAGCTGACCGCGCGTGAGCACCCGGCCCGAGTTGCGCAGCAGGTACTCGAGCAGGTCGAACTCCTTGAGCGGAAGCGTGACCGCCGCGCCGCGGACCATCACCGTGTGCCGCTCGATGTCCATCCGCACCGGCCCGGACTCCAGGACGCCGATCTCCTCGACCGGCTCGGCCTCGGCCTCCGCGCCGCGCCGCAGCACGGCCCGGATGCGGGCGATGAGTTCGCGGGCCGAGTAGGGCTTGGTCACGTAGTCGTCGGCACCCAGCTCGAGGCCCACGACCTTGTCGATCTCACTGTCCCGCGCGGTCACCATGATCACCGGCACGCTCGACGTCATCCGCAGGCGCTTGCACACGTCGGTGCCGGACATGCCGGGCAGCATGAGGTCGAGCAGCACGATGTCCGCACCCTCGGACTCGAAGCTCTCCAGCGCGGTCGGGCCGTCCCCCGCCACGCCGACCTCGAAGCCCTCCTTGCGGAGCAGGAACGCCAGCGGATCCGCCAACGAATCCTCGTCCTCCACGATCAGCACCCTGGTCACGGCACCTGGTCCTCTCCTTGTGAGACGTGCTCGGCGGCGGGTGTCGTCCCGTCGCCACCCGGCTCCACGTGGGCCGGGAGTTCGAGTGTGAAGGTCGACCCCGTGCCGGGGCGGCTCCACAGGCTGACAGCTCCGTTGTGGTTCTGCGCGACGTGCTTGACGATCGCCAGACCGAGGCCCGTCCCGCCGGTCGCCCGCGAGCGCGCCTTGTCCACACGGAAGAACCGCTCGAAGACGCGGGCCTGGTGCTCGGGGGCGATGCCGATGCCGCGGTCGGTGACGCGCAGCATCACGGTGTCCCCGTCGATACCCCGGGTGATCGACACGGGCGTGCGCTCCGGCGAGTAGTTGACCGCGTTGGATATGAGGTTGGTCAGCGCAGTGACCAGCAGGGTCCGGTCGCCCCTCACCTCGAGGCCGGACGGCGCATCGGTGATGAGCTCGATCCCGGCCGCCTCCGCCGTCGACGCGGACCGGCGCAGGGCCTCGTCCACCACATCGTCCACGTCCACCGGCTCGGGGTCACGGATACGCTCGGCGCCCTGCAGCCGCGAGAGCTCGATCAGCTCCGAGACCATCCGGCCCAGCCGCTGGGCCTCGCTCACCACGCGTCCACCGAAGTACTCGACAGAGTCCGGGTCGTCCTTGGACTCCAGGAGCGCCTCCGCGAGCACGGCCATCGCCCCGACCGGGGTCTTGAGCTCGTGGGAGACGTTGGCGACGAAGTCGCGGCGGGCCGCCTCCATACGGCGGTGCTCGGAGTCGTCGTCGGCGAACACCACCACGAACTGCTCGTTGTACTCGCCGAGGATCTCGCTGCGCCCGCTCACCGAGGGGATGCGCCGGCGGCCGGTGAGGATCTTGGCGGGCAGGTCGAAGCGCGTGGGTTCGCCCGTCGTGAACGTCGCCTGGGCGGCCAGCCACACCGTCTCCACCAAGAGGCGGTCGTCGACGATCCCCAGCTCCGCCGCGCGACGGTTGTAGAGGACCACGTCCTGGTGCCGGTCCACCACCGCCAGCGCGTACGGCGCCTGCAGGTAGACCCCCTGCAGCACCTCGAGCCTGCTCGGCCCGGCCTGCTCGGCACGACGTCGCTCGTTGCGCCGGTTGATCAGCGGGACGACGAAGCCGCCCACGATGAAGCCGATGACCCCGGCGACGATCGCGAGGAAGATCCCCAGACTGACCTGCACGGCCCCGATCCTACGGTGCCCCGCCCCCGCGCCCGAATCGACGAACCCCCGTCCACCGGCGGGAAGTCCGCTGGTGGACGGGGGTTCACGGCCCGTTCACCGGGCCTTCACCTGCGACGGGCCGTCCGACCGCCCCGGGGCGGGGACACCGCCGCGTGCGCTACTTACCGCCCTGGTTGGCGACCGCGGCCGCACCCGCGGCAGCGGCCTCCGGGTCGAGGTAGGTGCCGCCCGGGTTGGCGACCAGACCGGCCTCGTCGAACCGGTACACCAGCGGGATGCCGGTGGGGATGTTCAGGCCCGCGATGTCGTCGTCCGAGATGCCGTCGAGGTGCTTGACCAGTGCGCGCAGCGAGTTGCCGTGCGCGGCGACCATCACCGTCTTGCCCTCCGCGAGCTTCGGCGCGATCTCGGCGGCGTAGTACGGGATGAAGCGGTCCACGACGTCCTTGAGGCACTCGGTCAGCGGCACCTCCGGCAGATCGGCGTACCGGACGTCGCTCGTCTGCGAGTACTGGTTGTCCGCGTCGATCGCCGGCGGCGGCGTGTCGTAGCTGCGGCGCCACAGCATGAACTGCTCGTCGCCGAACTCCTCCTTGATCTCCGCCTTGTTCAGCCCCTGGAGCTTGCCGTAGTGCCGCTCGTTGAGCTTCCAATGGCGGATGACCGGCACCCAGTGGCGGTCGCACGCGTCCAGCGCGATGTTCGCCGTGGTGATCGCACGACGCAGCAGCGAGGTGTAGAGCATGTCGGGCAGGATCCCCGCCTCCGCGAGGAGCTTGCCGCCGCGGACCGCCTCCTCTCGTCCCAGATCGGTGAGGTCGACGTCGACCCAGCCCGTGAACTGGTTGGACGCGTTCCACTGGGACTGCCCGTGACGCAGGAGGACGAGTGTTCCGTAAGCCATACGCTCATTATGACCTGCCGCCGGAGGACTACGGTGCAGACATGACCGCACACGCCGGAGCCGACACCCCCGCACACCCCGACCGGCCGTGGACCGTGCACTACACCCCGGGCACGACGCACGACCTCGACTACGGCACCACCACCCTCATCGACCAGTTCGACGCCGCCGTCACCGCCCACGCCGACCGGCCCGCCACCGAGTTCTTCGGCCGCCTGACCAGCTACTCCGACCTCGGCCGCCGGGTCCGCCGCGCCGCCGAGGGCCTGCGCCGCCTCGGCGTCCGGCCCGGCGACCGCGTCGCGGTGCTGCTGCCGAACTGCCCCCAGGGCGTCGCCGTCTTCTACGCGGCCCTGCGCATCGGGGCGATCGTCGTGGAGCACAACCCCCTCTACACCGCCGACGAACTCGAGGGCCCGTTCACCGACCACGGGGCGAAGGTCGTCGTGACGTGGAACGTCGTCGCCGACGTCGTGCGCGATCTCGCGGACCGCCCGGGTACCCGGATCGAGCACGTCCTCGCCGTCGACCTCCTCGACGCCTTCCCCACCGCCAAGCGACTCGCGCTGCGACACCTCCCCGTGCCCGCGCTGCGCGCCTCCCGCGCCAAGCTCTCCAGGCCCGCGCCCGGCACGCTCGACTGGGGCGAGCTCGAGACCGGCCCCGAGCTCGACTTCTCGTACCCGCGGCCCGCCGCCGAGGACGCCGCGCTCATCCTCTACACCTCCGGCACCACCGGGGCCCCCAAGGGCGCCGTGCTCACCCACGCCAACCTCGTCGCCAACGCCACGCAGGGCCGCGCCTGGGTCCCCGGTCTCGAGCCCGGGCGCGAGCGCTTCCTCGCGACCCTGCCCATGTTCCACGCCTACGGGGTGACGATGTGCGTGGTGTTCGGCATCGCCCAGGGAGCGCGACTGCAACTCGTGCCGACGCCCGACATGGACCTCGTCATGCCGATCTTCGCCAAGAACCTGCCCACCTTCATCCCCGCCGTGCCGCCGATCTACACCCGCATCCTCGAGGAGTCGGCCAAGCGCAGGATCTCCCTGCAGGGCGTGCGTTTCTCCTTCTCCGGCGCCATGAGTCTGCCCGCCGACCTCATCGAGAAGTGGGAGTCCGCCACCGGCGGCCTGTTGGTGGAGGGGTACGGGATGACCGAGACCTCGCCGATCATCGTGGGCAATCCGATGTCGACGGCGAGGCGGGCCGGCGCGATCGGCGTGCCCTTCCCCGACACCGACATCCGGATCGTCGATCAGGACGATCCGTCGAAGGGCGTCCCGGGCGGCGAGCCCGGTGAGCTCCTGGTCAAGGGGCCGCAGATCTTCCGCGGGTACTGGGGCAACGAGGAGGCCACCGCCGCGACGTTCCACGACGGCTGGCTGCGCACCGGCGACGTCGTGGTGCAGGATCCCGACGGCTTCCTGCGCGTGGTCGACCGCATCAAGGAGATGATCGTCACCGGCGGCTTCAACGTCTACCCCTCCGAGGTGGAGGCGGTCCTGCGCACAGCCCCGGGGATCGCGGACTGCGCGGTGGTGGGTCGTCCCGCGGCCGACGGGGGCGAGCAGGTCGTGGCCGCGGTGGTCCTCGAGCCGGGCGCGACGCTCGACGTCGACGCGGTCCGCGCGCACTGCCGGGCCTCGCTGACCGGGTACAAGGTGCCGCGCGAGTTCGTCGAGGTCGACGACCTGGCCCGCAACCCGATGGGCAAGGTCCTGCGCAAGAAGGTCGCCGAGCAGATCACCGACTGTTGTCGATCGACTAGCTAGACGACGTGACCTTCGCCGTAAACGTATAGGTTGACACCCCGTCTAGCCCGTACGTACTGTGTACTCACAAAGGAAGGGGTTCGCCATGAGCCAGTCATCAGAAGCCACGACTCGTTCGTCGAAGTCGCAGCGTATCAATCTACGAGCGAGCGAACGACAAGAAGAAATCTTACGTCGCGCGGCGTCTGCGACCGACACTTCCATGACCGAGTTCATTCTGGGCAGCGCCGTCGATCAAGCCGAAAAAGTACTCGCCGATCGCAGATGGTTCACGGTTCCCCAAGAGCAGTGGGACGAGTTTAATCGCCTGCTTGATGCCCCTCTAGAGGACGTCTCCAAGCTCCGGAGACTGGCCGCCCGCCCGTCGCCGTTTACCGATCCCGAGAGCGAGTGACCGCCCAGGATGTCGTACTCTCCTCCCCGCAAGCTACTTCGCAGCGATATCACTGATGGATTCTGTAGCGGAGCGGCTGAACTCGATTCGTGGTTGGACCGGTACGCATTCGTCAACCAGCGAGCCAATAATGCGGTCACTTACGTAAGCACCGACGGCGATCGAGTAGTGGGCTACTACTCGATCGTCGTTGCTGCAGTCGAACTTGCTCACGTACCCGATCGGCTAACCAAGGGCGGTCGACCGGCCGAGCTTCCGTGCATTCTACTCGCACGGCTGGCCGTGGACGAGTCAGCTAGCGGGCGCGGACTGGGCGTTGGCCTACTGCAGGACTCACTCAAGCGAGCTGCGGTCATTAGCGAGTCCATCGGGGCGGCCGCATTCCTCATTCACGCTCGCGACGAAGAGGCTAGGAAATTCTATCTTCACCATGGCAACTTTCTGGATTCCCCGACCGATCCGTTGCATTTGTTCTTGCCTATGAAGGACGTCCGCAGGGAGTTTCTTTCAACCTGACGCCTACTCACCGCTCGCGGCTCGCAGCATCTCTCTAGCGGAATCGAGCCACCGAGTCGGCTCAATTTCTACCGCAACCGGGTTTCCCGTCCACAGAGAGGCGGGGTCCCAATACCAGGCAGCGACTCTCCCTCCGATGGAATCGAATTGCCTACCAGCCCGCTCGAGATCCCCCAAAACAATATAAGCCGCCGCTAAATTGACTGGCTTACTGACATTCTCGACCTCGTTTGGCACGGTCTTAAGTAACCGTATGGCCAGTTCCGGGTCATCTGGAATCGAGCAAAACGCCAACGCATTGCCCCATATGGCGTTCTGCGGGTCATTAAGCCACGCCTTTCGCGCGCGGTGCACCGCCGCGAATCTGTCCCCCACTTGTATCGCGAGCAAGATGTCCTCTAAAACTTGCTCCGCATCAACTGATTCCGAATCTCCCCTCTGAAGTTCACTCACTACGGACAGCCCGAGCGCATTCCACAGCACGGGCTTCGGGAATCGCCGCTCGGCCAACACGTCAACGCTGATACCGGTCAGACCTGAAATGCCCTGAGAATCGCTGGTCCAAGCAATCTCAAGTTCCACCGACCGCGTGCACCACTCCTGCGGCGAAGTCCTAGTGAACCGCTCGTAAACCCACCTAGAGACGGACTGCCCGCCGGCCGAAACCCTGTGGTCGAGCACTGCTTCCGTACGTTCGTATCCTTCTAGCTTCCAAGCAATCAGATGTGCCGCGGCCGCCTCCTCTATCCATCGATCGATGTGATGGCGTCTGGCGCCCCTTCGAGTTTCGTGTAAGAGATGATCGAGCGTGATCTCTCCGTCCGCTCCGCGGCAGCTAGAAAGGCAGTCCTCAACGTATTTGAGCCACGGCTGCATCGTCGGAGCGGAGGGAAGAGGTTCGTCCGAACCCGCTTCCCTGGCCCACACCGCCAGGCTCAGGTCGTAGAGCAGCTGTGTCGCGACTGATGGTGCTAGAAATCCCCTCAGGACCATGTCTGGACCGATACCCCGCTCGCCCAACAACCCGAGCGCCGATGTCACATAAACGGCACGCCTCAGTGGGTCCCGCCACGGAGGGGTGAGGACTTTGTCGCGCACCAAACGAAGCAAGGTGGCCGTCGGCCAAGACCCGTCCGGAGGAGCGCCGACCCGTTGCAAGACGTCTCGACCCAAGTCGACGTCAGCCCATTCCCATTCGATCCGACGTTGCTCGACGGCGTCGTTGCGGATTGATTCGCACGCCCCGTATCCGCCACACAATGCATGGTCGTTCGCCGAGCATTCAGTTACGAAGTTGTCGAGGGCGGCGACGTGAAGCTCGGAGTACACATTGCGAATCGTAGGCCAGCGGTCAGACAAAAGGGCAAAGCCGGCCGCCTACTCCGGCTGGGGCAGGTCCTCGGTGAGGTGGCGGAACGCGTCGAGGTTGCGCAGCGGCTCACCCCGCGAGACCCGCCACTCCCATTCGCGGCGGATCGACGTGTGGAAGCCGGTCTCGAGGATGATGTTGAAGTCGTGGTCGGCCGCCTCGAGCACCTGACCCAGCACGCGGTCGAGCTCCTCCTCGGTCACCGCGATGAGCGGCAGGCGGCCGACGAGGTAGATGTCGCCGTTGTTGTCCAGCGTGTACGCCACCTGGTACAGCCGACGATTGCGGCGCAGGAGGTACTTGTAGACCTTCTCGAAGTCCTCGTCCGGGTTACGGCACACGAACGCCTCGACGCGCACGCTCTCCTTGTTCACCGTGAGATGGCAGGCGGTCTTGAGCCGCTTCTCCCCCGGCAGCTGCACGACGAAGGTGTGGCCGTCGGCGAGCGTGGACTCGATCTCCCGCTCCACGAGGAAGTCGTGGATCCGGTCCACGGTGGGCTGGTCGAAGTCGGGCTCGCGGGTCTCGTCGCTCATGGTGGGGCTCCTTCGGCGGTGGGGCGCGTCGTCCCTCGTGTCTACTCGAACTTCTGTCTACGCGAGTGGCGCCCACAGGGGGTTCGGCGCCCGCGCTCCGGCGGATGGTCCGGGCGGCCGGGCGCGGTCAGGACGCCGCCTCCGCACGCCGGGAGCGGTCAGGACGCCGCCGCCTCCGCACGCCGGGCCCGGTAGGCGGCCATAGTGCCCGCGTACGACTCCAGCAGTCCGTCGGCCGTGGAGTCCCAGCTGAACCCGGAGGCGTGCACCGGGGCGGCCCGCGACATAGACAGGCGCAGCTCGTCG
>NZ_JAALDU010000364.1 GCF_014145015.1 Dietzia sp. E1
CGAGGATCGCGTCGGTCCCGTCGGAACCCGTGGTGACCTGGCCGCCGGCCTCTGCCTGCCCACCGAGGCTGCCCTCGACCGCTGCCGTCGAACCACCCGAGGCGCCGGTGGGCGCGGTGCCGCCGGCGCCGCCCACCACCAGGGTGACGGGGATGCTGACGGGGGCGCCGTTGACGTTCCCGATGACGGTGAGGTTGCTGGTGCCACCGACCGCCGGCGTACCCGAGATCATGCCGTCGGCATACGTCAGACCCTCGGGCAGCCCCACGACCTCGGTGATCTCGATGCCGGCGTACACGCCGCTGGCCAGGTCCTGGATGTCGAAGGAGAACTCCGCGCCGCCGGCGGTGAAGCCGGTCACGGTCAGCGGGGACGCGGAGGACGACGAGCCG
Organism: Dietzia sp. E1; assembly: GCF_014145015.1. GTDB lineage: Bacteria > Actinomycetota > Actinomycetes > Mycobacteriales > Mycobacteriaceae > Dietzia > Dietzia cinnamea_A. The sequence goes on from NZ_JAALDU010000364.1 coordinate 393, forward strand.
GCAACGGTCTGGACGTCGCCACCGACGGTCGGGGCGTCGGGAGCGGCGACGACGACTCCGCCCACGAGAGCGACCGCGGCAGCAGCTGCGACGGGGGCGACGAGGCGACCCCGGACGATACGACGAGGACGGGCGAGGCGAGCACGCATCGGCTGGTTCCTTCCGGAGGGGTTCAGATCGCTCACTCCCCGGAACGGGAGCGCAGACCATTACGGACGCCACTCTAACCACATGCACACCAACTGTCTACTCCTGTCACATAAGTCACTGATGGCACGCTAGCCACACTGGCAACACACCCCCCGGGGTATCAGCCCCGCCATGGGCGGACGTTTACTCACCGCGCACTTCCCCACCGCCGCACCGGAAATGACGAACGGCCCGACCCCCGTGTCGGGATCGGGCCGCCGCGGCGAACTCGTGGTGTCAGCCCATCAGGGAACGGGCACGGAGGTCGGGACCGGTGCGAGGGCGGAGACGCCCGTGGCCTCGGCCGCGTGGGCCCCGGCCCCGGCGGCGCCGGAATCCCCGGCGACCGAGTCGTCGGCAGCTCCCGAGGCTTCAGTCAGGGTGGAGGCGACGGTGGAGCCGCTGGGAGTGGTGGTCCCGGTGACGGTGCTGACCGGGTTGCCGTCGGCGTCGACGATCACCGTCACCGGCGGAAGGACCATCTCGCCTCCGAGGAAGGTGCCGCACAGCCCCTCGGCGAACGATCCGGTCTGCGCGAGCGACGCCGTTCCGCCGCCCTCGCCCGCGACAACGTCGAGCAGGTTGGGGAAGGAGTCCAGAGCGGTGGTGACGAGGTCGATGACCCCGGTGGGCACGCCGTCGATCCCGAACAGCGGATAGAACTTGGCCACCGAGCCGCCCAGCCCGGGCAACTCGCAGACGGCGTCCGTCTCCGGCGTCAGATCGCCGATGCTCGAGTCCTCGCCGGTGACGCCCTCGAGGCCGCCCAGTGAGCCGCCGCCCGCCGAGCCGGACCCGTCGCCCCCGGTGGCGCCACCCTCCCCGCTGTCGTCGCCCTCGTCGTCGTCCCCATCGACATCGGCGGAGCCGTCCGCCAGGCTCCCGGCGCCGAGACCCGCGGACTCGAGGCTGCCGAGCGGGATGATGCCCGCGCCCGCCCCGTCGGGCGCCGCGGCGTCACCCTGCGCGTTGACGACGGGAACGGAGAGGGCGACCAGCGCGAACGCGGCGGCGGAGACGGTGACGACCTTGCGGGTGAACATGTGTGATGAACCCTCTTCGACTACGGCGGACGGGATCGAGCCCCCGCGCCCCCTCCGG
>NZ_JAALDU010000365.1 GCF_014145015.1 Dietzia sp. E1
GACGAGGTGGGCCGCGCGCTGGCCGACCTGCAGTTGCACCGCGCGCGCTTCGTGTCCTTCCGGGAGGTGTGGGCCGAGGGGCTCCCTGCCAGGCCGGGGCAGGTCTGGCTGACGACCCGGTTCCATCCGCACCTGTTCGCCGGGGCCCGCGGCGCCTCCGGGGTGGCCGTGCGCACGGGGTCGGCGTACTACGACGTCAAGCACGGGTCGCTCGCCGACGCCGGGTCGCCGTGGGCCACCGTCGGAGTGGGCGAGGAGCGCGTCCCGGCGTTCCCGACCGCCGGCGGATTCCACCCCGAGGCGGTCGCCGGGCACGTCCGCGCCGCCGAGGCACTGGCGGAGGAGCTCTACCCGCTGGGCTGAGGGCGGGCGGGCGCGAGGATCGCCGACTCCGGAACGGCGCGGCTCAGCGGTTCCGGATCTTGTCGACCTGGGCCCGGGCCATGTCGGCCAGCAGCTGATCGTCGAGGGCCTGCGAGGTGTGGATCTGGAAGTACACGCCGTCGACGGTGGCCGAGTAGGTGCTCTGCGCCGGCTCGGCCACGTCCTGGTCCGACACGATGCGCGCTGCCGTCGCGGACTCCGCCCCGTCGACCTCGATCGCGAGCGGTTCCGCACGGTAGACGATCTGCAGGTGCAGGGCGGGGTCGGTGGCGGCGCGGGTGAACGTCGCGCACTCGTCCAGGTTCTCGGGGACCCGCTCCCAGGTGCCGCCGGTCGTGGCGAACACCGAGATGACGTTCCCCTCGGCGTCGGCGAACTCCGTGGCCGCGGAGGCCTGCGGGTCCTGCTGGATGTGGGTGAGCATGTCCACAGCGGTGGGCAGGAGCGCGCCGCACCGGGCCGGCTCGGTGGTGTTAGTCCCGCTGATCTCCGCGAGAACGGCGATCACGTCCTCGTAGTTCTCGTCGCCCTCGCCCTCCTCCAGGACTTCGGCGACGTCGGAGTAGGTGTAACCCGCGGGGGCGTCCGCCTCGTTCAGGACGACGTCACCGGCCACTGCGGGAGCCGCGACCGCCGAGTCGGAGGAAGCGTCCTGAGAGTCCGCTCCGGAATCGGATGAGCAGGCACCCGGGGCCAGCAGGCCGGTCGGTGTCAGCGTGGACCTTATCGACACCCGTCGAGTCCCACCAATCACTCTGGCCCCACGCCCCCGGGCGGTGCGGGCGAGTGGCCGCTTTGTGCAACTAGTTGCACAAAGCGGGGGCCGACCGTACGGTCGGGGACAGGCGCTCGCCGCCTCCCATCTCGCCGAAAGGAATGCCGATGGCTCTGCCCTCCGTGCTCGCCGGCCCGCTCACCGTCCCGGTGCTCGCCTCGCCGATGTTCATCTACTCCGGCCCGGAACTCGTGGCCGCCCAGTGCCAGGCCGGGGTGATCGGTGCGTTCCCCGCCCTCAACGCGCGGCCGCAGTCGCTGCTGGGGGAGTGGCTCGATCAGATCACCGAGAGCAACGCCGACTACGCCGCGGCGAACCCGGACCGGTACGTGGCACCGTTCGCCGTCAACCAGATCGTCCACCGGTCCAACGACCGGCTGGAGCAGGATCTGGCGACGGTCGTCGAGCACGAGGTGCCCATCGTCATCACCTCGCTCGGCGCGCGCGAGGAGGTCAACGAGGCCGTCCACTCCTACGGCGGGATCGTCCTCCACGACGTCATCAACAACCGCTTCGCCCGCAAGGCCATCGAGAAGGGGGCCGACGGGCTGGTCGCGGTGGCCGCCGGGGCCGGGGGGCACGCCGGGACGCAGTCCCCGTTCGCGCTGGTACAGGAGATCCGCGAGTGGTTCGACGGGCCGCTGCTGCTGTCCGGGGCCATCGCCCACGGGCGGTCCGTCCTCGCCGCGCGGGCGGCGGGCGCGGACCTCGCCTACGTCGGTTCGGCGTTCCTCGCGACGGAGGAGTCGCGGGCCACGCCGGAGTACAAGCAGATGATCGTCGACAGTACGGCCGACGACATCGTCTACAGCAACCTGTTCACGGGCATCCACGGCAACTACCTGCGGGGCAGCATCGAGGCCGCCGGCCTGGACCCGGACAACCTACCGGAGTCGGACCCGTCGGCCATGGACTTCGGCTCCGGCGGGTCGAACGACTCCAAGGCGTGGCGCGACATCTGGGGCGCCGGACAGGGCGTGGGCGCCGTCCGCTCCACCGGCACCGTCCGCGACCTGGTCGACCGCCTGCGGGGCGAATACGACGAGGCGCTGGACGCCCTCACCGCCGGCGTCGGCGCGCTGCGCTGAGCCGATGTCGCTGAGGTTCGCGATCCTCACCTCGCTCACCGAGCGGGAGGGCAGCGGGATCGAACTCGCCCGACGCTTCGACAGGTCGATCGGGTACTTCTGGCCCGCCACCCACCAGCAGATCTACCGCGAACTCGACCGGCTGGCCTCGGCGGGCCTGATCCGGGAACTGCCACAGGACGGCCCGCCCCGGCGCGGACAACCCAGGCGGTTCGCGGTCACCGACGACGGCCGCCGATCGCTGGTCGAGTGGATCGGCGAGGACGACGCCCCGGACGTGACGCGGTCGACTCTCGCCGTCCGCGTCCGGGCCGCCGCCGCCACGGGCCGGACCGACGAGGTCCGGCGCGCCCTCGAGCACCACCGCGCCCGGCGGCAGGACAATTTCGAGCGGTACCGCGAGATCGAGAAGCGGGACTTCTCCGCCGTCGACCCGTCCGATCCGCGGGGCGTCCTCCAGCACCGCGTCCTCTCGCTGGGGATCGAGGAGGAGCGGGCCTGGCTGAGGTGGTGCGACGAGACGTTGGAGGCGCTGGACCGGCTGCCGCCGCCGGCTCACCGGGCGAGTAGCTCTCGGAGGGTCGACGCCCCGTCGTAGCTCGTCCGGAACAGTCCGCGGCGCTGCAGGACCGGGATCACGAGATCCACGAAATCCTCCAGACCGTCCGGGTAACTCGGAGGCATGAGGTTGAACCCGTCGGCCGCGCCCGCCCGGTACCAGCGCTCGATCTCGTCCGCGATCGATTCGGGCGTGCCGAGCATCGTGCAGTGCCCGCCGCCCGCCGCGAGGGTACCCAGCAGCTCACGCACGGTGGGCGAGTCCTTGCTGATGATCCGGAGGATGGTCTCGTAGCGGCCCTGCGGTCCCGCGAACTCGGCCAGCGGCGGCAACTCCGGAACAGGCGCGTCGAGCTCCCAGTCGGAGCAGTCCTGCCCGGTGAACATCGACAGCTGGGCCAACGACTCCTCGACCGGCAGCAGGGCGTCGAGCTCGGCCTTCTTCTGACGGGCTTCCGCCACAGTCGACCCGACATACGTCACCAGTCCGGGCATCACGACCAGCGAGTCCGCGTCCCTGCCCGCCGCCCGCGCCCGCCGCCTCAGGTCCGCGGCGTACGCCGACGCGGACTCGTCGTCGTACGCGACGGCGTAGATCCCCTCGGCGTGCCGCGCCGCCAGGTCCCGGCCCGGATCCGACGACCCGGCCTGGAACAGCACCGGCCGGCCCTGCGGCGACCGCGGCACGGTGAGTGGTCCGTCCACCAGGAAGTGCTCGCCCGCGTGGTGCACCGCCCGCACCTTCGCCGGATCGGCCCACAGTCCGCCACGGTCGAGGACCAGGGCGTCGGCGTCCCACGACTCCCACAGGGCGAGGGCGGCCTGCACGAACTCCTCGGCCCGCTCGTACCGCTCGGTGTGCCCCGGCAGGGCGGCCATCCCGTGGTTGCGCGCCTCCGCGTCGAACATGGAGGTCACCACATTCCAGCCGATCCGTCCTCCGCTGATGTGGTCGAGGGAGGCCAGCATGCGGGCGGCGTGGAACGGCGTGAAGAACGTCGTGGACACGGTGCTCACCAGCCCCACGTGCCGGGTCGCGCGCGCCATCGCCGACAGTGCGGTCAACGGCTCGAGGAACCACCACGAGCCGCTGGCGGGGTCTCCGACGGAGTGGCCGTCGGCGAAGAACACCGCGTCGAGGCAGCCCCGCTCGGCCGTGCGGGCCAGCTCCTCCCAGTAGGCGATGTCGCCCAGTCGCTCCACCGGGGAGTCGGGTCGGCGCCATGCGGCCGAGTGGTGGCCGCATCCGAACAGGAACGCATTGATATGCAGCATGGGACATCCCTTCGCCGGCATTACCCGGAGCAGGTTCGACGGGTCTCATCTCAGCCGCCCCCTTCTGGGCGGCACCCCGTGTCGTGACCCCGAGACTAGACCCCGTCGACGGTCAGCAGGATCTTCCCGTGCGATTCCCCGGACTCCAGCAGAGCCAGCGCCTCGGCCGCCCGCTCCAGGGGGATCTCGCGCGAGACCCTCGTGGTGACGTCACCAGCCGCGATCATTGGCCACACGTGATCCACGACCTCCTGGCAGATGCCGGTCTTCCCGCCGGGGCCGTCCACCGGCCGCGCCCGGAGGTTCGTGGCGAGGACGCCGGCCCTCTTGGGCAACAACCTGCCCAGGTTGAGCTCCCCCTTCACCCCGCCCTGGAGTCCGATGACGACCACGCGACCGTCCGGCGCCAGGGACGCGATGTTCGGCTCGAGGTACTTCGCGCCCATCACGTCGAGGACCAGGTCGACGCCACGGCCCCTCTCGTCGTCGTCGGTCCATTCCCCGACCCGTTCGACGAAGTCCTCGTCCCGGTAGTCGATCACCAGCTCGGCGCCCAGCTCGCGGCACATGGCCACCTTCTCCGGACCGCCGGCCGTGGTGGCGACCCGGGCGCCGAGCGCGCGGCACACCTGGATCGCGTGGGAGCCGATGCCGCCCGCGCCGCCGTGGATCAGCACCCGCGGCGCGCCCAGTTCGATCCGGCCCCAGTGCGCGTCCGCCGCGAGGACGCCCCGTCCGAGCCCGCCGGTCATCGCCAGGTTCGACCACACCGTGCACGCCACCTCGGGGAGCGACGCCGCCTCGTGCAGCGAGACCCCCGCCGGAACGGGCATGACCTGGCCCGCCGGGACGGCGACCTTCTCGGCGTACCCGCCGCCGGCCAGCAGGGCGCACACCTCGTCGCCGACCGCCAGGCCCTCGACCCCCTCGCCGACCGCCGAGATGCGCCCGGAGCACTCCAGGCCCAGGATCTCCGAGGCGCGGGGCGGCGGCGGGTAGTGCCCCTTGGTCTGCAGGAGGTCGGCACGGTTGACGGCTGACGCCGCCACGTCGATGAGTACCTCACCCGCGGCCGGGACCGGGTCGGCGACCTCGGTCAGATGCAGGGAGTCGGGACCGTTGTCGTACGCGATGGCCTTCATGCCCTCGACCGTAGCCGGACTGCGTGAGGGCGGGCGAGGTGAACTAGCATGGGCGACGTCGTGCAGCCGGTTCCACGTGGAACCGGCGGGGCCGCGCGTGTCGTGGCCGGCGGCGGGGAAGTGTGGCAGAGCGGCCGAATGCACTCGCCTTGAAAGCGAGCGTGCCTGAACAGCACCGGGGGTTCAAATCCCTCCACTTCCGCACTGGGACGAAAACTGGAGAGCGGTTAACCTGGGAAAACAGGTCTCGTGTGCTGGTGGAGACGATGCTACTCTAAAGACACGTCGGGACACAAGACCCCCGATATATCCCTCACTGGGACAAGAAACAGACACGAAAGACGCGCCATGCCTCCCAGGTCACGCAAGCGCCGCCCATTCGGCAGAGTCCAGCGCCTCCCCTCAGGTCGCTACCGGGGCCGGTACACGGGACCGGACGGCGGGCTACACAACGCGCCACGCACCTTTGAGACCGAGATGGACGCGGACGCCTGGCTGGTATCCGAGCGCAAACTCATCGACCTAGACGCATGGACCCCACCGGCAGACCGAGCGGCAAAGAAACGCGCGGACGGGATCACGGTCACGGAGTTGTGTACCCGCACGATTGAGCGCCGCAACCTACGCCCCGGCAGTAGGGAACAGTACAAGTCCCTCGTAGCGAAACGCATCACCCCGTATATCGGTGACCTACCCGCACCGCTGACAACTCCCGACGATATAGCGGGCTGGGGCCGGTCCATGCTTGACGACTTCCCCGACACCGCAGCACGAAACGCGGAGGCGTACAGGTTCCTCGCTGGCGTGTTCAAGGATGCGGTGAGGGACGGCCTCGTGGAGTCCTCCCCGTGTGTGTCGCCCGAGTTGGGGAAGAAACCCCGTCCGGCACGAAAGCCCGTCCTAGAGGTCTCCGAGTACGAAGCAATCGTGAAGGCGCTACCGAAGCACTACCAGCTGTACGCAGAGATTGCCGGTAACTGTGCTTTGCGTCCTGGGGAGGCGGCTGGTCTACAGGTTGGCGACGTGAGGTTCATCGAAGCCGAGAAAGGCACACGCGCCACGATTCGGATAGCCCGCACGGTGACTCAGGTGAAGGGGTACGGGCTGACGACGGGGCCGACTAAGACGGAGAGCGGTGACCGGACGGTAGCGGTCCCGAGTGATCTAGTTCCGCGTCTGGTGGCTCAGGTTGCGGATCGTGCGAGGTTCGGCGTGGATGCCCCGTTGTTCGTCAATAAGGATGGGCGGCGGATTCGTCCGCAGTCGTTCAGGTCCACGTTTGGGACGGCGGCGGGGAAGGCTGGGAGGCCGGATGTTGCCCCGCATCAGCTACGGCATTTCGGTGGGACGGTTGCGGCACGGGCTGGGGCTACGGTTCGGGAGATTATGGACTTGATGGGGCATTCGACGGCGGATCAGGCTATCGGTTATCAGCACACGGCGGCGGATAGGCCGGGGCAGATCGCGGACGGGGTGGGCAAGCTTTTGGGGTCGGTGGGGGAGTAGTTTCCGCTGTTCAGGGGTGGTTTCGTTCGAGCACGGACACCCCTCACGATATGGTGCGTTTTGATCCTTTCAGGTTCGGGCGCTTGCCTCGCCTGGGGATATTTTTGAGCCGGGTTCCGGTGTCTGCCCTGTTTTGGGTGCCCATATTACGTGTAGATGAGGGTTCGTTTATGTCTGTGTCGTCGTCCCGCCTGGTGTCCCTTCAGGATGCCGCAGAGCACTACAGCGTTTCGACCAAAACGATTCGCCGTTGGATCGCGGCTGGTCGCATCGAGGGTTACCGCGTTGGCCCCCGGTTGCTGCGTGTGCGTATGGATTCGCTGGATTCGGCTTCTCGCAAGCTCGCTACTGCGTGACATATGCCTAAGTGTTGCCGGTGGGGCAAATGACCCACGGGCAACACATAAACGAAAGATGCCAACATGAGCAGAGGGCCTGGACGCTGGCAGCGAGCAATCCTGACGGCAGTCGGAACGATTACCCCGGAGCAAGTCGTGGGACTGACCTACATCGTGCGGGACGAAGTAGGGGAAACTCCCACTCGTGCCGAAATGGTGGCAGCGCGACGAGCAGTGAAGCGCCTAGCCGAGGAGGGCCATATCAGGGCGGGTTGGTTCTGGGGTTCGGACCCTAATGGGAGGCGTGTGCAGGTTCTGGGGATCATGTCGCCGGATTCGGTCGTGTCCCCGACTTATCACGGCATCGAGCGGACGGGCCTGCCGGTATGGCATACGCCGCGTACCTCATGGCCTACGCCGACGGGCTAAACGAAAGCTCGCTTCTCTCCTGGCCTTACTGCAAGCCAACTAGACGAACTGAACGTCCAGCGGGAGATTAGGGGGGGGGGG
>NZ_JAALDU010000366.1 GCF_014145015.1 Dietzia sp. E1
GTCCTCGCGATCGCCTCGGCCGGCCTGGCCACGCTCCTCGCGTGGCCGCTCACGCGGTGGCTCGGGCGCGGTGCGGGATGGCCGCTCGCGGCGCTCTACCTCCTCGGTGCGTTCGCTCTACTGTCGCCGCTCTCGCTGGCCCTGTCGGGGATGCCCACTGAGGTCGTGCGGATCCCCTGGGTGCCGGCACGCGACTGGACCCTGGACCTGTTCGCGGACCCCACGGGACTGCTCTTCGCGATGCTCGCGCTGGTGATCGGCGCGGTGGTGTTGATCTACTCGTCGTCGTACCTGTCCGGCGGTGAGGCGCGCGGCGACGGCCGGGCCCGGACGCGTGGCCCACAGCACTACGGCTTCTTCCAGCTCATGACCCTGTTCACGGTCTCGATGCTGGGACTCGTGCTCACCGACTCCATGGTGCTGCTGTACGTGTGCTGGGAGCTCACGTCGCTGGCGTCGTTCGCGCTGATCGCCAACTCGGGCCGGCCCGCGTACTCCTCCGCCTTCCGCACGCTCACGGTGACGGTCGTCGGCGGTCTGGTGCTGCTGGGCGCGCTCGTGGCCATGTGGATCCGCACCGGCACCACCTCGATCTCCGAGGCCCTGGCCCACGACGTCTGGTCCACCGATCCGGGGTTCACCGCGGCGGTCGCCGTGGCGGTGGCGGTGGCCGCGTTCACCAAGTCCGCGCAGTTCCCGTTCCACTTCTGGCTGCCCGACGCCATGGCCGCCGCGACCCCCGTGAGCGCCTACCTGCACGCCGCCGCGGTCGTGAAGGCGGGCATCTTCCTGTTCATGCGGTTCTCGCCCGCCTTCCACGACGTCCCCGTCTGGAACGCCCTGCTCGTGTCCGTGGGCATGGGCACGGCCGTGATGGCGGCCGTGTTCGCGCTGCAGAAGACCGACCTCAAGCAGCTCATGGCCTACTCGACCGTGAGTCAGCTGGGCTGGATCACCGCGGCGATCGGCGTGGGGACGCAGGAGGCTCTCGCCGCCGCCGCGCTGCACACCGTCGCCCACGCGTTGTTCAAGTCCGGCCTGTTCATGCTGGTCGGCGTGATCGACCACGAGGCCGGCGCGCGCGACATCCGCGACCTGGGCCCGCTGTGGCGGCGCATGCCGTGGGCGTTCGGCGCCACCGTGCTGGGCGCGGCCGCCATGGCCGCCGTCCCGCCGACGTTGGGCTTCGTGTCCAAGGAGTCCATGCTCATCGCGTTCGGCGACGTCGCCGGCGGGCACCCGGTGGCGGTAACCGCGCTGCTCACCGCCGCGGTGATCGGGGCGATCCTCACCTTCCTCTACTGTGCGCGCATCGTCCTGGGCGGTTTCCTCGGCGCCTACCGCGACCCGTCCCGTCCCGCGAAGGACGTGGACGAGGTCCACGAGGCGCCGGTCCGGCTGTGGCTGCCCGCGGCCCTGCCCGCC
>NZ_JAALDU010000367.1 GCF_014145015.1 Dietzia sp. E1
CGGCCCCGCTCCCTGGCGGCTCCGATAAAGTTACACGGCCGCCGACAGAACACCTAATCGCCTGGTCAGCGCGGTTTTCAGCTCGCGAGCGAACTCCACCCTTCGTCATCGGCCCCATGCTCACTCCCCTCGTTCCATGGCCTCCCTTGACTTCCGGCTCCCCTGGCTCCCGGCCGCGACTCATCTCTTGACCTTGACGAAACAGCGCGGAAACGCAGCGCCGTTTGACTGATTCCGTTCAAGTGATCGTTTTTGAGGAGGGGTCCCATGACCCAGGCTCTGAGCCCCGCGCCCGCGGCTTACCGTCGCCGCCTGTTCCATGCCCGCGACGCCCCACCCGACAACTGCACTGAGGTCTGGTGGATCCAGGGCGAGCGGTACTTCTGCGACGCGCGCTTCACCACAGGCGTGTCGGGGCGGCCCGAGTTCCACATGGGATTCGCCGGCGAGCTCGAGCCCACGGGCGTCGCGGCCGACGAGTTCGAGTGGGTCCACGCCATCACCGCCGGGGCCTCCTTCGCGAGCGCCGACATCGGGCAGCTCCTCGAGGTGCCGGGCTGGGGGCTGCTGGAGGTCGGTCGCGGCTTCGACTATGTCGAACTGTGGCAACGGTGCACTGACGCGGCCGAGCCCGTGTGGGAGGCCAGAGGCATCGACGAGAACGGCACGGAGGCCGTGGTCGTCTGCGTCGGCGACCGATTCGGACTCGCCCTGGGCCCCGACGCCGCGGGGAACCGTCCCGCCTCCGTGCACATCGGCTCGGTGCTCGACCATTCGCGGGACGACCCCTCGCTGGGTCCCGCGCCCCTCGACGCGGCGCTCCCCCAAGGACGGACGTGGCATGCCGAGCACTCCTCGTGGGCCCTCCGCGACCCGCTCCACTTCTCGATCGATCCCACGCCAGACGGCGGCTTCTCCCTGTCCTGGCGCGCCGGCGAACTCTCCGGCGCACCGATGCACTTCCACCCGATCCTCCAAGGAGCTCTCTCATGACCGACACCCAGCGCACGGCGGCCGACTTCGAGTCGATCCCCGTCATCGACGTATCCACCCTTTCCGATCCCGATGGCCCCAGCGACGAGTGCATCGAGCGCCTCGGCACGGCGGCGCGCGAGGTCGGGTTCCTGCTCGTGGTCAATCACGGCGTCTCGGACCAGACGTTCCGCGCCATGCACGAGGCCGCGCAGAGGTTCTTCGACCAGCCTGAGTCGGTCAAGCGGGAGGTCTACATCGGCAACTCGACCAACCACCGCGGCTACGTGCCCATTGGCGAGGAGGTGTTCGCCGGCGCCACGCCCGACCTCAAGGAGGCCTTCGACCTGTCCATCGACCTGCCGGCGGACTACCCCGCGTACCTGGCCGGTAACCCGCTGCTGGGCCCCAACCAGTGGCCCGACCTTCCCGGCTTCCCGGAGGCGGTGATGACGTACTACGACGAGGTGTTCGGACTCGGGTCGAAGCTCCTCGCCGCGTTCGCCCAGTACCTCGGCGTGGAGCCGGCGGCGTTCCTCGGGTCGGTGACCGAGCCGCCGTCGCAGCTCCGGCTCATCCACTACCCCTTCAACCCGGATGCGGAGGACCGTCCCGGGATCGGCGCGCACACGGACTACGAGGCGCTCACCCTGCTCAAGCCCACCGCCCCCGGGCTGGAGGTGATGAACGGCCGGGGCGAGTGGATCGAGGTCCCCTACCGCGTGGACGCGATCGTGGTGAACATCGGCGACCTGCTCGAGGTGTGGACCAACGGCGCCTTTGTGGCCACGTCGCACCGGGTGCGCAAGGTCTCGGAGGAGCGCTACTCCTATCCCCTGTTCTTCACCGTCGACTACGACACGGTGGTCGCCCCGCTCCCCGCGCTAACTGACGGGATCCCGGCGTACGAGCCGCTGCACGCCGGCGAGCACCTGTTCGCCCAGACCGCGCAGAGCTTCGCCTATCTCCGGCAGCGCATCGAGTCGGGCGAGCTCGCCCTCCCCGAGGGTGCCCGTCCGCTGTACTCGCTCGGCCGTGAGACCTCGCTGGTCGGAGGAGCGCAATGATCAACGCGGCCATCGCAGGAACAGTGCTCCTCCTGGTCGCCCTCGGCCTGTGGGCGTCCCGTCGGGTGAGGGGCCGTAGCGACAACTTCGCCGTCGCGGGCCGGACGCTGACCGTGCCCCTCGTCGTCGTCCTCCTCATGTCCCAGGTCATAGACTCCAACGCGACGGTCGGCGCGGCGGACCTGGCCGGCGGGTTCGGCTTCTGGGCCGGCGCGGCGATGCCGCTGGGCATCGCGGCGTCGTTCCTCCTCATGGGGCTGTTCGTGGCCAAGAAGGTGCGCGAGCGCGAGCTGTACTCGCTGCCCGAGTACTTCCGCACGACGTTCGGCCGCACCGGCGAGGTCCTGTCGGCGGTCCTCACCGTCGCGAGCTTCGGCATCCTCATGGCCGGCAACCTCGTGGCGCTGGGGCACATGCTGGACTACTTCATGGGCGTCCCTTACGGGCTGGCGATCGTCGTGGTGACGGGGGCGATCCTGGCGGGCACAGTGGTCGGCGGGATGTTCGCGTCGGTGTACACGGGGCTTTTCCTCATGGGCGTCATGACGGTCGGCTTCGTGGGCCTGTCACTGTGGATGTTCCTCGGTCCCGGGTACTCGGCGCCGGAGGGTCTCGGCGTGCGGGACCTGACGCAACTCACGGATCCGGCCGCGGGCTCGGTGATCAACTGGGCGACCATGTTCGCGCTGGGCCTGGGCAACCTCGTGGCGATCGACGTGTTCCAGCGCGTGTCCTCCGCGCGGTCGGCGCGGGGCTCCCGGACCGCGAGCCTCATCGCCGCCGCCGGGACCGTGGTCCTGTGCGTCCCCCTCGCCGCGGTCGCCGTGGCCGGCACGGG
>NZ_JAALDU010000036.1 GCF_014145015.1 Dietzia sp. E1
CCCCACCCGGGTGGCGTCACCGCGGAGCGCCGCACCCACGCCCGCGGCACGTCCGTCCGCGCCCGCCCCTGCGGCGCCCGCGGTGGACACCTCGGCCGTGCCGCAGACCAACACGCCGTCGACCCACACCGCCGCCGAGAGCGACACGGAGCGGCTCTCCTCGCAGACCCAGCTCCTCAACGGCATCGACTACGCGCTGCCGCCGGTCAGCCTGCTCACCGCCGGCGACCCGCCCAAGGCGCGCAGCGAGTCCAACGACCAGATGATCGAGGCCATCCAGGGCGTCCTCGAGCAGTTCAAGATCGACGCCGCCGTCACCGGATTCACCCGGGGCCCGACGGTCACCCGCTACGAGGTGGAGCTGGGGCCGGGCGTCAAGGTCGAGAAGATCACCGCCCTGCACCGCAACATCGCGTACGCGGTGGCGACGGACAATGTGCGCCTGCTCGCGCCGATCCCCGGCAAGTCCGCGGTCGGTATCGAGGTGCCCAACCTGGACCGCGAGCTGGTCCGGCTCGCCGACGTCCTCACCGACCCCAAGACCGCGAGCAAGCACAACCCCATGCTCATCGGTCTGGGTAAGGACATCGAGGGCGACTTCGTCACCGCCGACCTCGCCAAGATGCCGCACCTGCTGGTCGCCGGCTCGACCGGCTCCGGTAAGTCGAGCTTCGTCAACTCGATGCTCGTGTCGCTGCTCACGCGCGCCACCCCGGACGAGGTCCGCCTCATCCTCATCGACCCCAAGATGGTCGAGCTCACGCCGTACGAGGGCATCCCGCACCTCATCACGCCGATCATCACGCAGCCCAAGAAGGCGGCCGCGGCCCTCGCGTGGCTCGTGGAGGAGATGGAACAGCGCTACCAGGACATGAAGTCCACGCGGGTGCGGCACATCACCGACTTCAACGAGCGCGTGAAGTCCGGGGCCATCACCGCGCCGCCCGGCAGCGAGCGGGTCTACCGCCCGTACCCGTACATCGTGGCCGTCGTCGACGAGCTCGCCGACCTCATGATGACCGCCCCGCGCGACATCGAGGACGCGATCGTCCGCATCACCCAGAAGGCGCGCGCCGCCGGCATCCACCTCGTGCTGGCCACGCAGCGACCGTCGGTCGACGTCGTCACGGGTCTGATCAAGACCAACGTGCCGTCGCGGCTGGCGTTCGCCACCTCGTCACTGACGGACTCGCGCGTCATCCTCGACCAGGCGGGCGCCGAGAAGCTCATCGGTATGGGTGACGGCCTGTTCATCCCGATGGGCGCGTCCCGCCCGATCCGTATGCAGGGCGCGTTCATCACCGACGAGGAGATCCACGAGGTCGTCGACTACGCCAAGAACCAGGCCGAGCCGGAGTACGACGAGTCCATCACCGCCGCGAAGGACGACGGCAAGAAGGACATCGACTCCGACATCGGGGACGACCTCGACGACCTGCTCGCCGCGGTCGAGCTCGTGGTCTCGAGCCAGTTCGGCTCCACCTCGATGCTCCAGCGCAAGCTGCGCGTGGGGTTCGCCAAGGCCGGCCGCCTCATGGATCTCATGGAGTCCCGCGACATCGTCGGCCCCTCCGAAGGGTCCAAGGCGCGCGAGGTCCTGGTCAAGCCCGAGGAGCTGGCCTCGGTGCTGTGGATGATCAAGGGCGGGACCCCGCCCGAGGACGATCCCGGCGAGCAGCCCGCCGAACTCGACGCGCCGGCCGGGACGCCGGTCGGATAGCGGTCAGGAGAAGGCGCCGAACACGGGCTTCCATTCCCGCACGATGATCTCCGAGACCAACCCGCGCAGGCAGTGGGGGTCGTCGTTCACGAGGGAGCGCGCGACCTCGTCGTCGTCGGCCTCCACGAGCAGTAACGCGCCGGAACCGTCGACGAACGGTCCCACGGACCGGATGGCGCCGGCGGTGACCTGCGCGTCCAGCCACTCACGGTGGGCGGGCTTGTTGACCTCGCGCTCCTCGCTCTGGGCGGCCTCGTAGCGGTAGGTGACGGCGAACAGCGGCATGGGTGGCTCTCCCTCGGGGTCGGCGGTGACGGGCGGGGGTGCGCCCGGGGCCAAGGGTATTCGCCGGGGTCTCGCTAAGGTGTGGGGGTGACTGCTTCCACGCGAGAGGACGGCCGCCCGGCCGCCGACGCCCCCGTTCTCAACATCGCGAACGTCCTCACCGTGCTGCGGATCCTCCTCGTGCCCGTCTTCGTCGTGATGTTCTTCGTCGCGGGCGCCCAGGAGCCGTGGTGGCGGGTGGGCGCGTTCGTCGTCTTCGCCGTGGCCATGCTCACCGACTACGTGGACGGCTACCTCGCGCGGCGGCTCGGCCTGGTCACCGACTTCGGCAAGATCGCCGACCCGATCGCGGACAAGGCGCTCATCGCCGCCGCGCTCATCTCCCTGTCCCTCGTGGGGGAGCTGTTCTGGGCGGTGACCGTCGTGATCCTCGTCCGCGAGGTGGGTATCACGCTCTGGCGCCTGTTCGGCGTC
The DNA here is from genome assembly GCF_014145015.1 of Dietzia sp. E1. Lineage (GTDB taxonomy): Bacteria > Actinomycetota > Actinomycetes > Mycobacteriales > Mycobacteriaceae > Dietzia > Dietzia cinnamea_A. The sequence goes on from NZ_JAALDU010000036.1 coordinate 2,480, forward strand.
GACTACGTGGTGGCCGCCAGCAAGGGCGGCAAACTCAAGACCGTGACCCAGACCCTCGGCGTGGGAATGCTCATCCTGCCGCTGCCGCACTGGGTGTGGCCCGTCGAGTGGGTCGTCATGGGCATCGCCGTGGCGCTGACCGTGTACACGGGCGTGGACTACCTGGTCAAGGCCAGGCGGGCCGCGCTCGTGCGGAGCTGAGACGGGTATGGACGCCGTACCGCCGTCACCGGGCGCCGCGGCCGCCGTCGCCGCGCTGCGCGACCGCGGGTGGACCCTGGGTACGGCCGAGTCACTCACCGCCGGGTTGCTCGCCGCGACCGTCGCCGAGGTGCCCGGTGCGAGTGCCGTGCTGCGCGGGGGACTGGTCGTCTACGCGACCCCCCTCAAGCACGAGCTCGCCGACGTGCCCACCGACGTCCTCGAACGCCACGGAGCGGTGTCCCCGGAGACCGCACGCGCGCTCGCGACGGGCGCGGCGCGACGCTGCGGCGCCGAGGTGGGCGTGGGACTGACCGGCGTCGCCGGCCCGGACACCCAGGACGGCAGGCCGGTGGGGACCGTGTACGTGGGCCTGACCACGCCGGACCGGGCGGCGTGGTCTGTCCGGCTCTCCCTGTCGGGCGACCGGGCGACTATCCGCCGCGCGGCGTGCGAGGCGGCGTTGGGGCTGGTCGTCGCCGCGGCCGGTCGGGACGCCGAGGTCGACGACGACGACGGGAACGAATCCGGGAACTGACGCGTTATACCCGGTGATGCCGAACATCCAGATGACCACACTGCCCCGACCGGACCAGCCCGGAGCGACGCCTCTGCTGCGCGAGACCCTGGGGACCGTCCTGCGCGGGCTCCGCGGGGAGTCGGGTCGCACCCTGCGTGACGTGGCCGACGCCGCCCGGGTCAGCCCCGGCTATCTCTCCGAGATCGAGCGCGGCCGGAAGGAGGCCTCGAGCGAGCTGCTCGCCTCGATCTCCGGCGCGCTCGAGGTGTCCCTGGGCGAGATCCTCATCCGCGCCGCGCTCGAGGTCTCGCCTCCCGGGACCGTCGCGGAACCCGTACTCGCGGCCTGACACCGCCGCCGCGTCGCCCGGTGGTCGCACACGGGCGTCGTTCGGTACCGTAGAACAGACCCGTCGTCCGAATCGGCAGAAGGACACTACGCAGCGATGGCCAATCCGTTCACCAAGGCATGGCGCTACCTCATGGCGTTGTTCGATTCGAAGATCGACGAGAATGCTGACCCCAAGGTCCAGATCCAGCAGGCGATCGCCGACGCGCAGCGCCAGCACCAGCAGCTCTCGCAGCAGGCCGCGGCGGTGATCGGCAACCAGCGCCAGCTGGAGATGAAGCTCAACCGCCAGCTCGCGGACATCGAGAAGCTGCAGGGGTCGACCCGCCAGGCGTTGCAGATGTCCGAGCAGGCCCGCAACAACGGCGACATCCAGAAGGCCACCGAGTACGAGAACGCCGCGGAGGCGTTCGCCGCGCAGCTCGTGACCGCCGAGCAGAACGTCGAGGACCTCAAGGGGCTGCACGACCAGTCGCTCCAGGCGGCAGCGCAGGCCAAGAAGGCCGTCGAGCAGAACGCCATGGTCCTGCAGCAGAAGGTGGCCGAGCGCACCAAGCTGCTCAGCCAGCTCGAGCAGGCCAAGATGCAGGAGCAGGTCAGCGCCTCCCTGCAGTCGATGTCGGAGCTGTCCTCGGGCGGCAACACCCCGAACCTCGACCAGGTCCGCGACAAGATCGAGCGTCGCTACGCCAACGCCCTCGGCTCCGCCGAGCTCGCGCAGAACTCCGTGCAGGGCCGGATGCTCGAGGTGGAGCAGGCCTCCACCCAGATGGCCGGGCACAGCCGGCTCGAGCAGATCCGGGCGTCGATGAAGGCAGAGGGCGGTCAGCTGGGCCAGGGCTCCGGTGCCGCCGGCCAGATCGGCCAGGGCCAGTCCCAGCCGGCCACGCCGCAGCAGCAGCAGCAGGCGCGGACCGAACAGCAGTGATCTCGCGGCCACGGGCCGTCGGCGAGCATGCCGGCGGCCCGTCGTCGTCCGCAGGGGAGGGTGAGACGTGACGCTGACCGAGTTCCATGCACGCACGGTCGAGGCGTTCGGTGAGCTGCGCGCCGACCATCTGGTCCGCTCGCACCACCTGGCGGCGTGCGGCGGTCGGACCGCGCACGAGGCCATCGACGCGGGGGAGTCCGTCAAGCGGGTGTGGCTCGCGTTGTGCGACGAGTTCGAGGTGCCCGAGCACCTGCGCTAGGCGGGTCCGCCCGGCGTGTCCCTCGACCTCGAACACCCGTTCGGCTACACTCAAGGGTATGTGATGGCGGGTCCACCGTCCACAGGGATCCACAGGGCGTGCCTCCTCCACAGGGGGAGGTCGCCGGATACGGCGCAAGGGGTTCGTGTCGTACCCGGCAGCTAACGTCCGCGAGTGAAGACCACACAGACCGATCGGCCGGAGGCCGGGGGTCGGACCGAGAACGGAGCATGAGATGGCAGGCAAGGCCAAGGCGGGCTCGAGCAAGCCCGGAGCCGCCCAGAACCGCGAGCAGGCGCTGGAGCTGGCTCTGGCGCAGATCGACAAGGCCTACGGCAAGGGCTCCGTCATGCGGCTGGGCGATGACACCCGGCCGCCGGTCCAGGTCATCCCGTCCGGCGCGCTGTCGCTCGACGTGGCGCTGGGCGTGGGCGGGTTCCCCCGGGGCCGCGTCGTGGAGATCTACGGCCCGGAGTCCTCGGGTAAGACCACGGTCGCGTTGCACGCCGTGGCCAACGCCCAGGCGGCCGGAGGCATCGCGGCGTTCATCGACGCGGAGCACGCGCTCGACCCGGAGTACGCCCGCAAGCTGGGTGTGGACACGGACAATCTCATCGTCTCCCAGCCCGACACCGGTGAGCAGGCGCTGGAGATCGCGGACATGCTGGTCAAGTCCGGCGCGATCGACATCCTCGTGATCGACTCCGTCGCGGCGCTGGTGCCGCGTGCGGAGATCGAGGGCGAGATGGGCGACAGCCACGTCGGCCTGCAGGCCCGGCTCATGAGCCAGGCGCTGCGCAAGATGACCGGCGCGCTGCACAACACGGGCACCACCGCGATCTTCATCAACCAGCTGCGCGAGAAGATCGGCGTGATGTTCGGTTCGCCGGAGACCACCACCGGCGGTAAGGCCCTCAAGTTCTACGCGTCCGTCCGCCTGGACGTCCGCCGCATCGAGACCCTCAAGGACGGCGCCGACGCGGTCGGTAACCGCACCAAGGTCAAGGTCGTCAAGAACAAGGTCGCACCGCCGTTCAAGATCGCCGAGTTCGACATCCTGTACGGCGAGGGCATCAGCCGCGAGGGCTCGCTCATCGACATGGGTGTGGACAACGGCTTCATCAAGAAGTCCGGCTCCTGGTTCACCTACGGTCAGGACCAGCTGGGCCAGGGTAAGGAGAACGCTCGCCGCTACCTCAAGGACAACCCGTCGGTGCGGGACGAGATCGAGCGGAAGATCCTCGACAAGCTCAACATCGGTGCGGGCGCGGAGATCGCGGAGATCGAGGCGGAGTCCGATGAGGACGCTCCGATCGACGTGGTGCCCGTCGACTTCTGATGCCGGGCCGCTCCACGCGGTCGGGCCGGTCCGGCGGGCCGGGCCCGGCCGGCGGGGGCATCGACGCGGACGGGTTGCGCGCCGCCATCGCCGCCGTGGAGTCGCGGCCCTCGAGCACCGCGGACCTTCCCCCCTTGGCACCGGAGGCGCACGAAGCCGCCACGTCCGCCCTGCGGCTGCTGCGACATCGGCCGCGCAGTG
>NZ_JAALDU010000368.1 GCF_014145015.1 Dietzia sp. E1
ACGTGCGCGGGCTCCTCGAGCATCACCATGTGCCCGGCGCCCGGGACCACGACGAACTCGGCGTCGGGGAGCTCCTCGACGATGTCGACCGACCGGTCCAGCGGGGTGAGCAGGTCCCGGTCGCCGCTGAGGACCGTCGTGCGGACCTCGCGGAGAACGGGCATGGCGGCCGATTCGTCGTGCCGCGTGAGGGTCTCGAAGAAGTTGGCGATGGTCAGCACGTCGGTCGAGGCGATGAGCTTGTCCACGAACCGGGCGACGGTCGGACTGACCGTGGCGGGGTCCCCGAACGACCCGCCGTAGATGAACGGCGAGATGATCGCCCCGAGCGCGCGCCGGCTGCTCGTGAACACGCCGGGGCTGCGGCCGGCCAGCCCGGCGAGGCGGGCCACGCTCCTGTTGTCGAGCACCGCCCCGAGTCCGGCCTCCGAGAGCTCCGCCATCGCGGTGGAGACCAGCCCGACCCCCAGGACCCGCTCACGGACCGTCTCGGGGTGCCGGGCGGCGAACCCCATCACGGTCATCCCGCCCATGGAGTGGCCGATCACGACGACGGGCCCGGTGGGGGCGGTCGCCGAGATGACGGTGTCGAGGTCCCGGGACAGCTGGTCGATGGTCGCGTTCTTCCGCGAGCCGGCCCCGCTCAGGCCGTGCCCGCGCTGGTCGTAGAAGACCATCCGGATCTCGGAGCCGAACCGGTCGGCCAGGTGCCGGCGCTGGAAATGCCAGGTGTCCATCGACAGGGTGTAGCCGTGGACGAACACGACCGTCATCGGAGCGTCGGTGGGCCCCGCCTCGCGCACCGCGAGCGGGACACCGTCGGTCGCGGCGACCATGGAACCCCGGTCCACCCCGAGTTCCCACATGTCCTCGCCGGCCCACGGGTCGTTGGCGCGTCGGCCGGGCAGCAGCGTGACCACCGAACCCAGGGTGGCGGCGCCGAGCGCGCTCAGGCCGGCGCGCAGGCCACCGGGCGTCCGGATCCGTTCGGCGACCGCCTCCGCGTCGCGCGGCGTGCCTCCGGCC
>NZ_JAALDU010000369.1 GCF_014145015.1 Dietzia sp. E1
CGCGGTGCGGATCCGGCCGGTCAGCCGTCCCGCCGGCCTCGCCCCGCCGCCGGAGCCCCTGCGGGCGATCCGCGGCTCCGCGTCGGGCGTCGCCTCATCGGGGTCCGAGCTCTCCTCGAACGTCGACCCCCGGATCCCGGTCCGGCGACCCGTCAGCGACACGGCCAGCAACAGGTCGCTACTCACTGGCGCGAGCGGCTCCAGCGGGACCGGGTTGGTGACGCCGCCGTCGATGATGAGCCGCCCGCCCACGAGCGCCGGGGTGATGACGCTGGGGATGGCGAACGACGCCCGGACGGCGACGTCGGCCGGCCCGCGGGTGAACCACACCTCGCGTCGGGCCCGCAGGTCGGTGGCGACGGCGGTGAACGGGATCGCCAGGTCCTCGATGCGGACGTCGTCGAGCATCGCGCCGATCACGCCCATGATCTTGTTGGCCCGGATGGCCCCGCCGCCGGCGAAGGACACGTCGAGCAGCCGCAGGACGTCACGCTGCGTCAGCCCTCGCACCCAGTCCTCGAAGTCGTCGAGCTTCCCGGCCGCGTAGAGCGCGCCCACGATCGCACCCATCGACGCGCCGGAGACCCCGACGACCTCGTGCCCACGTGCCTCGAGCTCGCGGATCACCCCGATGTGCGTGTACCCACGTGCCCCGCCCGATCCCAGTGCCAGCGCCACTCTCATCGACGCCCCCTCCTGCCCAGTCTTCACGCGATCCCCGCGCGGTCGTGACCAGTGTGCACCGGGCGCGTCCCGGCCACGGGCCTGATCGTCCCCCGATCGTGTCGTAGGCGCGATCTACCGTCTGCACCGTATCGAGCGCCTGTTCGATACCGGGCCCACGGCCCGGACGACTCACCATCAGGAGAAGCCATGTCCCGCACCGCCATCCCGCTCACCATGCGCTCCGGCCTCGCCGCGACGATCGACCCGACCATGCTCGGGATCGCCTCGGCCATCGACCGACACGGGATGCACGTCATCCACATCGGCGAGGGGTGTGACTGCGGGGAATGCACGGCCGCGCCTTTACCACCGGACCAGAGGTTCGGCTACACGATCGGGTTGACAGACGTCGGGCACCCGGAACTGATGGTCCGCGGGCTGGGCGCCCGGGAGACCGCCGGCCTGCTCTCCCGGTGGGGCGACACCGTTCTGTCCGGGGAGGTCTTCGACGCCGGGCACCTGCTCTGTGAGGGCTCCGGCGGGCCGACCTGGGAACTCGTGCCGGTGCGGCGTCCGTCGCGGACGCTGCTGCTGGCCGGGAGCTTCTACCGAACGGCCCGGACCGGCGGCCTCTCCGCGCTCGAGCTGATCCCCGCGCGTCGGCCCTGCCCGTGCGAGGTGTGCGACTGACAGCCGAGGCTACCCGCGGGTCGTCGTAGGGTCTAGGGATGCCCCGCACTCCGCTGCACCTGGACGCGAACTCGCCGTCGATCATCGTGCCGGTCACCGCGCGCGACCGCTCCGAGCTCGGCCGACAGGCCGAGGCACTCGCGCGCGCCCGCGCCGGGGCCGTCGGAGTCGGAGTCGGAGCCGGAGTCGGCGTTGACGCCGGAGCCGGCGAGGACGGCGTGGCGGACATCCGGGCGTACGAGGCGGAGGACGACCAAGACCCCGCGGGCGCCGCCCGGCCGTTCGACCTGATCGAGTGGCGGGTGGACCTCTACGA
>NZ_JAALDU010000370.1 GCF_014145015.1 Dietzia sp. E1
GCCGCTAGCCGATATGGAGTTGCTTTGGCGGAATCGGCGCCTGCGGGATAATCCCCCCGCGGCCGCCGAGATCGATGGTGATCGTCTCGGGTGGCGCCGGTGCCGGTGCCGGTGCGGGCGCCGGCGCTGGTGGTGGCACAGGCTGCGGCGCGGGAGCCGGCGTGTACCGCGGCCGCACGGGTGGTTGTGCGGGCGCCACTGGCACGCGGACGGCGGGCGCGGGTGGAGGCGCCGGCCCGGTCGAGGGCTCCTCGGATGTCGAAGACTCCGGTGGCTTGGCATCTACGCGGGCCGTCGACGTCGCCGGAGTCGATGTGGGCGCTGTGGACGTCGGGTCGGCCGTCGTCGGAGAGACCAAACCCGCTTGCGCGACGGAAGGATCTGCGCGGTGGTTCGTGGATGCTGAGGCGGTAGCTTCAGTCATCCATGCGGTTCCCGCCCCTGCCGAGAACCCCAGCAATGCCAGGCCGGCCAGGACGATGAGAGGAGCGGTGCGTCGGAGCAAGGCGGGCTTTGTGGCCAACGAAAACTCCTTCAGTGGACCGGAAGGGGTCCGGGTGGCCCCTCGACTCGCGTGAGCCGCTCAGCTCATGCGGCGTGAACGCTAAGGGGCGTCACAACGCCGCTCAACGTTTTGCTCCCTAAGTAGCCGATGGCTCCGTCGACGTCCTGACCTGCTGATATGTCGCCAATCTCGTGGAAAGCAGAAAACTGCTGGTAGCGGGATTGCGGATGTCACCTTCCGTCACATGCGAGCAAAGTGAAGATATATCTAGGTGTGTGCGAGGTCACGCCGGAGGAGCGTCGGCGAGACCAGTTGCGAGGTCGCTCGAGATCCGTAGGATCGCGGCATGGCGAACGTACTGATGATCCTGTCCGCAGCAGACCACTGGACTCTCAAGGACGGTTCCCAGCACCCGACGGGCTTCTGGGCCGAGGAGTTCGTGGCCCCCTACGAGGTGTTCACCGACGCCGGGTGGTCCGTCACCGTGGCCACGCCGGGCGGCCGCACTCCGTCCGTCGACCAGGTGAGCCTCGACGAGGGCGCCGGCGACCCGGAGACCCTGCAGCACGTCCGGGCCTCCCTCGACCGTCTCGCGCAGGTCCTCGAGGCGCCGACCGACCTGGCCAGCGTCGACCACAACGACTTCGACGTGGTGTTCTACCCCGGCGGGCACGGCCCGATGGAGGACCTCTCCGTGGACCAGACCTCCGGCGCGATCCTCCGGGACCGCGTGAGCGAAGGTAAGCACGTCGCGCTTCTGTGCCACGCGCCGGCCGCGGTGCTCGCCGCATCCGACGATCCGGCCTCCTCGCCGTTCGCGGGCTACAAGATGACGGGGTTCTCCAACGACGAGGAGGAGCAGGTCGGCCTGGCCGCCAACGCGCCCTGGTTGCTCGAGGACAAGCTGGTCGAGCTGGGCGCCGACTACTCCAAGGCCACCGAGCCCTGGGGATCGCACGTCGTGGTTGACCGCAACGTCTACACCGGCCAGAACCCGCAGTCCTCTGAGGAACTTGCCAAGCGGATCGTGGCCGACCTCGGCTGATCCGATGCCGATGAACCACATCGCCGACCGCGACACCGTCATCGATGGCCACCGGATCCGGTTCGGCATACACGGCGAGGGCGAACCCGTCGTCCTCAACCACAAAACGCCCTCCTCGTCGGACATCTAGCGGTCGTGGTGCCCGGTCGCACCGAGGCCGGGTACCGCACCCACGTCTTCGACCTGCTGGGCTACGGGCTGTCCGAGCGACCGGCGGACCCGGAGGTCGACACCTCGATCACCGGGCAGGTCGCCGTGCTGGACGGCCTGCTGGAGGAGTGGGGGCTGGACACGTTCCACCTGGTCGCCCACGACATCGGCGGCGGGATCGCAACTTCGACTCGGACGCGCTCGAGGTGTACCTCGACTTCATCAGCGGGCCGATCGGCCAACCCAGCTTCTTCCGGCACCAGGTCGCCCACTACGTCCCGCGGCACACGCTCGAGATCAGCGATCACCTGGACCGGCTGGGGCAGGTGCCGGTGCAACTGCTGTGGGGCGCCGACGACACTTGGCAGGTCACCGACTGGGCGCGCCGGCTGCAGGCCGCGATACCGGGCTCTGACCTGCGACTCATCGAGCGGTGCGGGCACTTCATGCCCGAAGAGCGGCCGGCCGAGGTGGCCGAGGGGATCGTCGACTTCCTCCGGAGGGTGTCCGGGCGAGGGTGAGCCGGCGCTGGCCGACGTGTCGGACCGGCGTGTCGGGCCGGCGTGGAGGCTCGGCGCGCGGCCCGGCGTGGCGTCCGGTCGCTCAGGCCGTGGGTTCGGGCCGGGCGTCCTGTGCGCGCCCGTAGCGACCGGCCAGCCACGCACACACGATCAACTGGATCTGGTGGAAGAGCATGAGCGGCAGCACCATGAGGCCGATCGGCTGTCCGACGAACAGCACGGCCGCCATCGGTAGCCCGGTGGCCAGCGACTTCTTGGAACCACAGAACTGCACCACGCGCTTGTCGCGGTCCTCGAAACCCAGGGCGCGGGAGGCGAGCTCGGTCAGGCCCAACACCACCGCGAGCAGGACACAGCACGCGACGAGCAGCCACGCGAGCTCCGTCGCGCCGATGGTCGACCAGATCCCGTCGGCCACGCCGTCGGAGAACGCCGCGTAGACCACCAGCACGATGACGGTCTTGTCGAACAGCGCGATCCTCGGGACCCTGCGGATGACCGGCAGGACCCACGTCCGCAGCAGCTGACCCACCACGAACGGCAGCAGCAACTGCAGCGCGATCGACCCCACCGAGTCCCACGTGATGACCACCGAGCCGTCCGTGGTCATGAGGGCGAACACCAGCAGGGGAGTGACGAACACGCCCAGCAGGTTGGACACCGACGCCGATACCACGGCGGCGCTGACGTGCCCGCGCGCGATCGCCACGAAGGTGATGGAGGACTGCACGGTCGACGGGACCAGCGTGAGGAACAGGAACCCCGCGGCGAGCGCCGGGCCGAGCACGGGCGTCAGGATCCACCGCCCGAGCAGGCCGAGCAGCGGGAACAGCAGGAACGTCGCCACGAGCACCACCGAGTGCAGCCGCCAGTGCGTGAGGCCGACCAGCAGCTCGCGGGGCTCGAGCCGCGCGCCGTAGAGAAAGAACAGCACGGCGATGCCGATGGTCGTCACCCAGTCGAGGGCGTCGGCCGCACCGCCGGTGGCGGGCAGGAACGCGGCCACGACCACCGCGGCCAGGATCGCCAGGATGAACGGCTCGATCCGGAGACGACGCAGAAGGCCCATCCCCCTATTGCATCACTCCCGCCGCGCGAGGCGCCCGATAGGCTCGGGTCATGACGGAGCACGCCGGATGACGGAGCAGGGATGGCGGCCCAGGGCGCTGCGGGACGGCGAGGAGCCAGATCCGCGCTTCACGCTCGCCAACGAGCGCACCTTCCTGGCGTGGATCCGCACGAGCCTCGGGCTGACGGCCGGGGCGGTGGCGCTGGAGGCGTTCGCGGGCGACGAGATCCCGGAGATCATCCGCACCCCGCTCGCGTGCATCCTCCTCGTGCTGGCCGGGCTGCTGGCGATCGTGGCGTTCCGACGCTGGATCCGGATCGAGTCGGCCATGCGACACCAGCGGCCGCTGCCCATGCCGCAGGCCTCGATCCTGCTGGTGCTGGGCATCGCGGCGGGCGCGGTGGTGTTGATCGTCGCGATTCTCAGCGGGACCTTCGGGTGACCTCTCCGCGCCCGCGCCGCATCGGCGTGGTGCCCGCGGCGGTCCCGCCCGACGCCGGGCTCCAGTCCGAGCGCACCAGCCTGTCGTGGGCCCGCACCTGGGCCGTGGTGGCGGTGAACATCATCCTCGTCGCCAAACTGGTCGGGGAGCTGTCGTGGGCGTGGGCGGCCGCGTTCTCGGCGCTCGTGGTGGTCCCGCTGCTGGCCCTGCTGCGGGTGCAGCGTCGGCACGAGCAGCGGGTGGACCGGTTCGTCCGGGCGGGCGAGGTCGAGCAGACGCAGACCCGTCACAACATCGGGCTGGTGGCCCTGGTGATCGTGATCTCCGCCTGCGGGCTCGTCGCGATCGTGGTGACGTCCCTGCGGTGACCCGCCCGGGCGTCGCGCCTCGCCGATCACCCTCCCGGGCGCCCTGGGGACAGGCCTCCGCGGGTGTGGACGTAGTCATGGAGGGAATGGACGTAACCATGTCGGCGAAATGGCCTCCAGACCAAGAAGGTTACGTCCAAATCCGTGCCCGCGCCGCGCCGCGCCGCGCCGAGCCGAGCATCGCCGCAGCCGCGTCGCCCCTCGCCTCAGGTGTTCTTCATCCGCCCGCTCAGCGCGTCACGCAGCCGGTCGACCATGCCGACGCCCGCGCCGACAGTCTTGTGGAACAGCTCGGAGTGGGGGGCGCTGGGGTGCGGCCGCGTGGGGGCGACCTGCTTGGCGGCCTCAACGTTGCGGCCCATGTCCAGCAGGGTGTCCTTCGACAGGTGCTCACGCAGCTTGGGGAACTGGTCGGACTCCTCGTCGTCGGCGTGGTGGTCGAGCAGCCCCTTGAGCTCGCGGACGAGGGCCATGAACTCGGCCTCCTGCGCGTCGACGTTCTCGAGTTTCTTCATCACCACGACGATCTCGTCGTGCTCTTCCTTGTCGTGCTCGACCTCGTCCTTGCCGCCGGGGATCTCGCGCTCCATGACGGGGTAGACGAACATCTCCTCGGCCACGGAGTGGCGCATGACCTCGGCGGTGACCGCGTCGGCGAGGGCGCGACGCTCGACTGGGTCGGTGGTGGCCTCGATCTGGTCGAGGAGCTCGATCATCTCGCAGTGATCGGCGGTGAGGATCTCGGTGACGTCCCGGGTCGTGTCTGTGGCGGCCATGTCGGTCTCCTTCCACGGTGGTGACTGATGTGTCCCACACCGTAGGGGCGACCGTGGGGCCGGTCCACCGGTCCGCTCAGCGGGTGGCGCTCTCCGTCTCGCACATGCCCTGGAGGGCGCACGAGCCGCATCCGCCGGTGACACCGCAGTCGGCGGCGGGGTCGCCGGGGGCGCCGGACCCTGCGTCGGCGGGGGAGCAGGTGCCGGCGGGGGAGTCGCCGGACGAGCCGCCCGCGCACCCG
>NZ_JAALDU010000371.1 GCF_014145015.1 Dietzia sp. E1
GGCGAGCAGCGCGAGCCGGTGCGCCTCCCGGACACGGGCGTCCGCACGGGCGCCGGCGGCCATGGACGCGAAGCGCACGTTCGCCGGCCACTGCGACTCGACGAAGGCGGCCAGTTCCCCGGCCGCGGCGATGCGGCGGACGGCGGCCAGGTCCCCGTCGAGTTCGACCACGACGACGTCCCAGTAACCGGACGCCGCCGCGCGGCGCGCGTACTCCCATCCGAGCACGGCTGCGAGCGGTGTGTCGCCGCCTGCCGAGAGGGCGGCCAGGACGTCGTCATCCGGGTCGGCGGCACCGGATCGGTACGCCTCCAGCCTCGCGGTCGGGTCGTCGGCGCGGACCTCGACCGGGCCCTCGTCGGAGGTGTCGAGACGGGGGTCGACGGCATCAGGGTGCCCGGTCAGGACCAGGGCGGTCCGCCCGGACTCCGCGAGTAGCCCGCCGGTGACGCCGGCGCGTTCGGCAGGGTCGCCGCCGAGGACGACGACCACACGGGTGTGGTTCACCGGGACTCGGCCCGTCGTTTGAGCTCACTGAGCGCGTCGCCCAGGATGCGTCGCTGGGCACGACTGCGCAGACTGCCGATCACCGGCACCGTCAGTTCGATCTCCAGTTCGTAGTCCACCCGGGTGCCGGCGTCCACGGGTTCCAGACGATACGACCCGCGCTGGTCCCGCTGCAGCGTCGAGCTCTCGAGGCGCCACTCCACCGAGCGGTGATCCGCCGACCAGGAGTACACGAGCACGTACTCGTCGACGATCGCGCCCGCCCGCAGCTGGAACCGCACTCTGTCCGGGCGACCGTCCGCGCCCGTCGACAGCACCTCGGCGGCGTCGATCGACGCGGACCACTCCGGATAGGCAGCGAAGTCGGCGATCACCGCCATGACGTCCTCCACCGACGCGTCGACCACGGTGGAGTCTCTGGTCGGCCAGACCTCGGGTGCGCCGTCGTGCTCGCTCATGCCCTCCAGCTTCACACATCCCGACCCGGGATGCGCCCGGGCCGAGTCCCATCGGTGCCGGTCGCCGTGGCCGCTGCGGTGGGGCGGCGATAGTGTGTGGTCACCGACATACGACGAACGTCTCCACCGGGAGGACCCTTTGCGCGAATACGTCGCGGCACCCGCCACCTTCACCGTCCCCGACGACTGGTCCTGCGTTCAGTCGGCCTACGACCGGGCGGAACAGACCCCGGACAACGTCGCGTTCCTCCGGCCCGTCGGCGGTCGGTGGACGGACGTCACCAACCGTGAGTTCGCCGAGGAGGTCCGCACGGTCGCCCGCGGCCTCGTGGCCCTGGGTGTCCAGGCGGGTGACAGGGTGGCCCTGCTCAGCGCCACGCGCTACGAGTGGAACCTGATCGACTTCGCCATCTGGGCGGTCGGCGCGGTCACGGTGCCGGTGTACGACAGCTCGAGCGCCGACCAGATCCGGTGGATCATGGAGGACTCCGGCGCGAAGCTGATCATCGTCGAGAACGACACCCACGCGGCGACGGCCCGCGAGGGCATTGAGGGGCTCGACGTCTCCGACGTCCTGGTGATCGACGGTGCCGACCCGGTCCTGGAGACCCTGACCACCCAGGGCGCGTCTGTCGACGCCTCCGTCCTGGACGAGCGCCGCGCCACGGTGCGGGCCGACTCCCCCGCGACGCTCATCTACACCTCCGGCACGACGGGACGCCCCAAGGGCGTCATGCTCAGCCACCACAACTTCATGTCCGAGACGCTCGCCGTGCTGGAGACGCCCTTCAGCCAGATCCTGCGCATCGACGCGACGTCGGTGATGTTCCTGCCGTTGGCGCACGTGCTCGCCCGCGCGATCACCTACGCCGGCTTCCACGCCGGTGTGACGATCGCGCACTCCGCCGACCTGACCAACCTGGTCGAGACCTTCGGCGAGATGAAGCCGCACTACATCCTGGCGGTCCCCCGCGTCTTCCAGAAGGTCTTCAACAAGGCCCGGGCGACCGCCCAGGACGGCGGCACGGTCAAGGCGTGGATGTTCGACAAGGCGGCCGACACCGCCGTGGCGTACTCCAAGGCCAACCGGGGGGACGGCCGCGTGGGCCCGCTCCTCAGGCTGCGCCACGCACTCTTCTCGAAGCTCGTGTACGCCAAGCTCGTCAACGCCCTCGGCGGACGCTGCGAGGTCGCCATCTCCGGTGGCGCGGCCCTCGGTGACCGGCTGACCCACTTCTTCGACGGCATCGGGGTCAACATCTTCGAGGGTTACGGCCTGACGGAGACGTGCGCCGCGATCACGGTCAACACCCCGGGCCACATGCGGATCGGCAGCGTCGGCCAGCCGCTGCCCGGGTGCGCCGTCCGTATCGCCCAGGACGGCGAGGTCGAGGTGAGCGGCCCCGTGGTGGCCTCCGGCTACTGGCAGAACGAGAAGGCGACCGCCGAGTCCTTCACGGACGGCTGGTTCCGGACCGGCGACCTCGGCTCGCTGGACGAGGACGGCTACCTGTCGATCACCGGCCGCAAGAAGGAGATCATCGTCACGGCCGGCGGCAAGAACGTGGCTCCCAACCAGCTGGAGGACGCCCTGCGCGCCGACCCCCTCGTCGCGGAGGCGGTCTGTGTGGGCGACGGCAAGCCGTTCGTCTCCGTCCTGCTGACCCTGGACCCGGAGGCCCTGGAGCGCTGGAAGTCCCACCACGACAAATCGGGGTCGCTATACGAGCTGCTCAAGGACGCCGACATGATCGAGCACCTCGATCAGGCCCTGGCACGAGCGAACCGCAGTGTGTCGCACTCGGAGTCGATCAAGAAGTACCACGTCCTGCCGGACCAGTTCACCGAGGAGACCGGCGAGCTCACCGCGTCGCTCAAGGTCAAGCGCAACGTGGTGCACCAGAAGTACGCCGAGCAGATCGAGGCCCTCTACGCCTGACGGCGCGGCCTGACGGTCGGGCCGAGCCGGACGGCACGACGGCCCGGACGCGTGCTCTCGCGGGTCACTCCCCCGAGAGCACGCGTTGCATGTCCCGCGCCAGGTCCTCCCACCGCCAGTTCTCGAGGACCCAACGGCGGCCACTGAGCCCCATCGAGGACGCCCGCGGACGGTCCTCGAGCAGCCCGGCCACCGCGTCGACGATCTCGTGCCGCGAGGTCCCGTCCACCACGAGTCCGGTCCGCCCGTCCCGGACCGTCTCCGGCGCTCCCCCGCTACGCCCCGCCACCACCGGTACGCCACACGCCGAGGCCTCGAGGTAGACGATCCCCAGTCCCTCCACGTCCAGCCCGCCGCCGCGCGTGCGGCAGGGCATCGCGAAGACGTCGGCCATGCGGTGGTGGTCGACGATCTCGTCCGCGGGGATCCGGCCGGTGAAGATGACCCGGTCCGCCACGCCGTACCGGCGTGCGAGCCCCTCGAGCGTCCGTCTGTACGGCCCCCCGCCGACGACGACGAGGACGGCCCCGGGCACCCGTCGGGCGATCTCCGGCATCGCGCGGATGAGCGCATCCTGACCTTTCCGCGGCACGAGACGGGACAGGCACACGATCACGTCGCGGTCCGCGACCCCGTAGCGGTCCCGGATCGCCCGGCGCCTGACCGGGTCCGGGCGGAACCGTTCCGTGTCGACACCGCCCGGTTGACGCACCAGCCGTGCCCGGGGGCCGAAGGCCGCGGAGACGCGCCTTCGCGTGTAGTCACTGACGTAGGTGATCGCGTCGGTCGACTCCCCGATCACGCGCAGGACCTGACGCGACCCGGGGAGCATCGACCATCCCACCTCGTGCCCGTGGGTACTCGCCACGATCCGCTCCACGGGACCCTCACGCAGGACCGGGGCCATGGCCGCGAGCGGGGCGGCCGCCCCGAACCAGATCGTCGTCGCCCCGAAATCCGAGGCGAGGCGGCGCGCCCGGGCCGCCAGGTCCGGCGTCGGCAGCAACATCTCGGTGGGCACGCGCTCCACGAGATAGGGCTTCGACGCGTCGTACTCGGCGGACTCGGCACCGCGGAACGTCGACGCGAGGACCGCGACCTCGGCGGGGTCGAGGTGGCTCAGGTACGTCTCGAGATAGGACTGGATCCCGCCGGGGCGCGGCGGGTAGTCGTTGGTGATCAGCAGGGTCTTGGTCATCGACTCCGAGCCTGCCACAGCACCTACACCGGCCCCGCGCGACCCGGCACGACCCGTGCGCCCCGGAAACGTCACGGGGCCGTTCGCGCGCGGTCAGTACCGCCGGATCGAGTGGATCGGCATAGCGTCGACCCTCTCCAGTCTGACGGGGACGCCGTAGGTCGGGGCGTGCAGCACCAGGCCGTCGCCGGCGTACATCCCCACGTGGGTCGCCTCCGGGTAGTAGATGACGAGATCGCCGGGACGGGCGTCCCGCATCGCCACGGGCGCCCCGGAGACCGCCTGCGCCTGGCTCGATCGTGGCAGGGTCTTGCCCTCCCGGGCGTACGACCACACCATGAGCCCGGAGCAGTCGAACTCGTCGGGACCGGTGGCGCCCCACGAGTACGGAGCGCCGAGCCGGGTCAGTGCCACGCGGAGCGCGGCCGAGTTGGTGTCGTCCACGGGCGGGGCGACGTAACCGGCGGGCATCACCGGCCCGCCGACCCACAGGGCCCGCTGCCCGTCCGACAGGGAGTCCACGCGGCGACGTACCTCGTCCATGAGTTCGCGCATCTCGGCCATGCGCCGGTCGAGGTGATCGGCGTGCTCTCGCGCCGCGCGAGCGGAGGCCCGCGCCGTATCCGCGGCCCTGGTGGCGTCATCCCGGAGGCGTGCGGCCGTCTCGGAGGCCGCCCGCGAGGCGTCCAGTGCGCTCGTGGTCGCGCCGGACAGCCGGCGTAGCGCGTCCAATCTGTGCACGAGGTCCCGTGGGCTCTCGGCGAGCATCGCGGCCCGGGTCGCGCCCGGGTCGCCACCTCGGTACCTCATGGCGGCGAGGTGGTCGACGAGGGACTGATCCCTCACGGCCGCACCGTCGGCCACCGCGGCTCGGCCGGCGGCTGCCCCGGCGGCCAGCTCGAGGCGATCCCGCTCCCGCTCGGCGCGGTCGAGTTCCGCGCGGGCCAGGTGGAGTTCCTCGCCGAGAGCCCCCGCCTCCTCGGACAGCCGCGCCAACTCGGCCAGGTCCTCGCCCGCCGCGGACACGGAGCCCTCCGGAGCACCGCGCGAGGCGGAGGCCGGCGCATCGACCGCGCTCTCGCTCAGAGTGGGGGGAGCGTCAGCCGCGGGGGCCGCGGTCGTCGTGGAGGCGGCGACGGGAACGGTGGGCTGAGCAGTGGCGGTGGGTTGAGCAGTGACACCGGCGACGGCCAGCAGCACCACGACCGCCGCGGCGGCGGCGAGCCTGTTCGCGCGGGCACGGGGCTTCATCTGCTCTCGTCGGTCTCTCGGATCCGGGGTTCGCCTGGGCGGGGCCGATCCGGACACCTGCGAAGGCATCCGGCACCCGAGAGGGGATGTTACATACGACACACCCCGCCCGGGGCCGGTACGTGACCGGCCTCAGGCGGGGTGTGTAGGAGTCGGAGAGCCGACCCGCTCAGTAGTAGCGGGTGGCGCCGTAGAACGGCATGGAGTCCAGCGGCGCGTAGCTCACGGAGGTACCGGAGTACGGGGCGTGGACGACCTGACCGTTGCCGGCGTAGATGCCGACGTGGGACGCGCCGCTGTAGAAGGCGACGATGTCACCGGGCTGCAGGTCGGACTTGGCCACCTGCGTGCCGCCGCCGATCTGGGCCTGGCTCGTGCGCGGGATCGAGATCCCCGCCTCCTTGTAGGCCCACGAGGTCAGGCCGGAGCAGTCGAACGAGCTGGGGCCGGTCGCTCCCCAGGCGTAAGGCGAGCCGACACGAGTGGTGGCCGCGTCCAGAATGCGCTGGCCGGTGGAGACCTCGGGCGCCGGGGTGGCGAACTCGACCGGAGCGGCCGGGGCCGCCTGGGCGGCCTGCTGGAGGCCGGCCGGAAGGGCGATGCCCTCCGGGACGTCGATGGTGACCTGGGCCGGAACACCCGGCAGCCGCAGCTCGACGGGGACGTCGACGGTCACGGGCGCGGCGGACGCGGTCCCGGAGCCCGCGACAGCGGCTCCGGCGGCGAGCAGTCCGGCGGCGGCCACGCGGCGGCCGGTCGAGCTGGTCTTGATGCTGTGGGCTCCCACGAGAGACTTTACCTCTTTCTTCCTGCGACACCGACCGGGTTAGCTGACGGGTTCGGACACGGAAGTCTGTCCTACGCTCGCCGACCTCCCGGTCGTCGAGCGATTCACCCCAGTGGAACGTGGTTCCCCGGCGCGCCCTCGGGCGCTTAGGCGTGACCCCGGCTCCCCACCGGCGGGCGGGGAATGACTTCCGAGGTCTCGAAAAGGTTACGAAACCATCTCGCCGAAGTCCAGTTCCCCGCTCACGCGGCGGTTTCCGCGGCCAGGATGTCGATGGACGTCACCATGCCCGCGGCTCGGAGGACATCGATCGCCGTCCGCACCTCCGGGTCCAGCACGTACCCGCAGGACTCCGGAGAAAGCTCGTCTACCTGGCCCTTCTCGCCGAGAAGCAGGGAAACGATGCAGCCTTCACAGTCGCCCGCCACCGCCGGGCAGCGAGCGCAATCCATTGACACCATGATCTACCTCACATTCCGTCCTGGGCGTGTTGCCCGTTCGTTATCGCGCCGCGATCCGGCCGCGGCGGTCGGCCGGGGAGGCACCCTAGGAACCGGGTACGACACACTCCCCCGGACCGTGACCCGGACGCCGCCCCCGGACGGCGATGTCCGACCCCGCCGCTACCGTCTCCGCCATGCCCCCCTCCACCTCACCGGCACCCGTCGGCGCGCAGGGCGCGTTCGACGAGCTCGAGCCGCTGCTGTCCGAGGTGACCTTCGTCGTCGTCGACCTCGAGACCACCGGCACCAAGCCGGGCGGCGACGAGATCACCGAGATCGGCGCCGTCCGGATCCGGGGAGGCGAGGTGCAGGCGGAGCTGTCCACCTTCGTCTCGATCGACGGCGTACTGCCGGGGCACATCAGCAGGCTGACGGGGATCGCCCCGGAGGACCTCGTCGGCGCACCGTCCCTCGGCGAGGTG
>NZ_JAALDU010000372.1 GCF_014145015.1 Dietzia sp. E1
GTCGACGACGCCGATCTCGACCCGCGCTCGCCGGTGCCGACCCGGCCGGGCCCGCTGGGCATGGTGGGCAACGCCGTCCGCGGCGCGCTCATCGGCATGGCCGAACTGGTCCCCGGCGTCTCGGGCGGCACGGTGGCCCTGGTGACCGGTGTCTACCCGCGGTTGCTGGATTCCGGCGCGCACCTGGTGGACGGCCTGCGCTCGGCCGCGCTGGGCCCGGACCGTCGGGCCCGCACCCGCGCCGCGTTCCGGCACGTCGACTGGTGGCTGTTGCTGCCGATGGCGATCGGCATGCTCGCGGTGGTGTTCACCGTGGCCGGGGTGATGAAGGGGTTCGTCGAGGGCAGTCCCGAGATCGCCCGCGGCCTGTTCCTGGGCATGGTCGCCGCGAGCATCGCGGTCCCGCTGGGGATGGCGCGGGCCACCCCGGGTGGGCGCAACTGGGTGCTGGGCCTGATCTTCGTGCTCGGCGCCGCGTTCGCGTTCGTCCTGTCCGGGTTGCCGAGCGGGTCGATCAGCGACCCCTCCTATCTGTTGGTGTTCGTGGCGGCGGCCGTGGCGATCTGCGCCCTGGTCCTGCCCGGGGTGTCCGGGTCGTACCTGCTGCTGGCGATGGGCCTGTACGCCCCCACGCTCGGGGCGGTCGACGAGCGGGACTTCGCCTACCTGGGTGTCTTCGCGCTCGGCGCGCTGGTCGGCATCTCGCTGTTCGTCAAGGTCCTCGACCGGCTCCTCGAGGACTTCCGCAAGCCCACTCTCGTCGCCATGGCCGGGCTCATGCTGGGTTCGCTGCGTGCGCTGTGGCCGTGGCAGACGGAGGAGGCCGACGTGCTCGCGCCCGGGTCGGACTGGCCCGTCGTCCTGGCCGCGGTGGTGGCGGGCGTGGCGGTGGTGCTGATCGTGCTGGCCGTGGAGAAAGCCTTCGCCGGGAAGACCACCGGCACCGCCGCCGCCGGCACCGCCGCCACCGATCAGGCCGCCGACAGCACCTCCGACTCCAACCGCCGGTAGCCGACCTCCATCCCGTCGACCATCCCGGTGCCGAGGATCATCTCGCGCAGCTCGGCGCTCGCGTAGGTGATGACGAGCGTGAGCAGCGTCCCGCCCTCCACGGCGGTGAGGGTCTGCTCGTTGCGGGTGGGCGGCGCGTCCGCGCCCTCCATCGTCTCGGTGAACACCTCGCGGTGTGGCGGGTCGGTCTCCAGCAGCTCACCCGTCAGGGCGAACGGCTCGCCCTCGACGCCCTCCTCGGGCGCCCACTCGAAGCGCGTGGCCTGGCCGGGCTCCGATGCGACCCGGCACCCGACGAGCGCCCAGCCGGCCGGCCCGTGGAACCACCGGTCCAGGACCGCGGGGTCGTGGTGGGCGTCCCAGACCTGCTGCGGGGTCCCGCGCAGGACGCGGGTGAACCGGACCGTCCGGTCGTCGAGGTGCTGCGTCCGCGTGCCGGCGTCGGCCGCGAAGCTGGCGTCGTCGCCGACGACGGCGTCGATCTGACCCATCGCCTCGCGGGTGCCCTCCTCCATGCCCATCGCGACCAGCTGCTCGAGTTCGGAGAGGCTGGCGAAGTGCGAGGTGGTGGTGAGGCGGGAGCCGGTGTCCGTCGCCTCGAAGCTGAACACCATGCGCGTGGTGGGCAGGTCCGTGTCGGGCGCGCCGTCGTCGCGGGTGAACCCGTCGAGCACCTCGAACGAGCGGCCCTCGTCGACCGCGAGGAACTCCCAGTAGCCGCGGGCGCGGCTGCCGTCGGGCCCGGTCATGTAGTAGTCCGTCCGGCCGCCGGGGAACACGTCGTGCCGGGTGAAGGTGGCGGGCCACGTCGGCGGGCCCCAGAAGCGTTCGATCTGCCGCGGGTCGACGTAGGCGTCCCACAGGCGACGCACCGGCACCGGGAACTCGGCGACGATGGTCAGGGTCAGTTGGTCGAGATCTTTGTCCACCGATGTCACCGGCATGACGGGCCTTCTTCCTCGCGGATGGTGCTGACGTGGGTCACTCGTGGTGGTGCTCCTCGGCGAGGAGGGCGTCGAGTCGGTCGATGCGTCCCCGCCAGATGTCCTCGAACCCGTCGAGCAGGCTCTGCGCTCGTCGGATCGCGTCGACATCGCCCCGGATCCGGCGCTCCCGGCCGATCCGGTGGTCACTGATCAGTCCGGCCTCCTCCAGGACGTTGACGTGCTTACGGACGGCCGCGAACGACATGTCGTAGTGGTCCGCCAGTTCGGAGACGGTGGACTCGCCGGCGAGCGTGCGCCGGAGGATGTCCCGCCGGGTGGCGTCGGCCAGTGCGCGGAACAGTCGGTCCACCTCGTCGTCATCGAGGGCCACCTCATCCGTTCGACATGAAACCATGTGGTATCACGTTAGGCCCGCCCGCGCCGGGGGTCAATACCCCGTGGCGGGCCGACCCTCCGTGCGC
>NZ_JAALDU010000373.1 GCF_014145015.1 Dietzia sp. E1
GCGGGCGTCGGGCCCACGACGGGCGGGCCCTTCCCCGGCGGGCCGGAGCATGTGGGCGGCGAGCCGGGGCCGGCGTCGCGCAGGTCCGGTAAGGGGCTCGTCGTGGCCGGCATCGTGGCCGCGATGCTCGTCTCGGGCGGACTCGGAGGCTGGATCGGAGCGACGGTGGCCGGAGGATCGGGAGAGGGGCTGTCCTCGCCGATCAGCGCCACCCAGCCGGTCGGGCAGGCGCCGGACGGCACCGTCGAGTCGGTCGCCGACAAGGTCCTTCCGAGCGTCGTCTCGATCGACGTGCGCTCCCAGACCGGGCGGGGCGAGGGGTCCGGGGTCGTGCTCACCGCGGACGGGCTCATCATCACCAACAACCACGTCATCGCGATGGCCACCGCCGGCGGCTCCATCCAGGTGCGCTTCGATGACGGCTCCAAGGCACCCGCGAGCATCGTGGGCACCGACCCCGCGACGGACATCGCGGTGATCAAGGCCGAGGCTCCCCGCCTGCTGACCCCCGTCGCGCTCGGCACGTCCGCCAACCTCAACGAGGGTCAGGCCGTGGCGGCCATCGGCTCGCCGCTCGGACTGTCCGGGACGGTCACGACCGGCATCGTCTCGGCATTGGAACGTCCGGTTCGAGCTGGTGGCGCGCAGTCCGATCAGAGCACGGTGATCGACGCGATCCAGACCGACGCCGCGGTGAACCCCGGCAACTCCGGTGGCGCCCTGGTGAACATGAACGGCGAGCTGATCGGCATCAACTCGGCCATCGCGTCGCTGGGCTCGGGTAACTCGGGCTCGATCGGGCTGGGCTTCGCGATCCCGGTGGACCAGGCCCGCCGGATCGCCGACCAGATCATCAAGCAGGGCTTCGCCACCCGGGCGGTGCTCGGCGTGACGGTGAGCGACTCCCCGGCCGGAGACGGCGCGCTGGTGCGGTCGGTCGAGCCGGGCGGCCCGGCCGACCGTGCGGGTATCGAGGAGGGCGCCATCGTCACGCGGGTGGGCGAGCGGCTCATCGAGAACGGCGACGCGCTGGTCGCGGCGATCCGGTCCCGCGCTCCGGGGGAGACCGTGTCCGTCACCTATGCTTCTCGTGAGGGCGAACCGCCGAACACCGTCGACGTTGCACTGGGAGAGGCCAGATGAGCACCAGATTCGATCCGAGGGCACTGCCCGGAGGCCGCAAGCTCCCCACGAACGTGGACTTCGACCCGACGGCCGTAGAGCCGCCGGAGCCGGCGATCGCCGGCCGCGCGATGGTCGTGGTGGTCACCGACCGCATGCCGGAGCGGGAGGACTCCATCGGTCCGCTGGTCACCGAACTGCTCGAGGAAGAGGGCTTCCTCGTGGGCGGCGTCGTCGGCGTCGCGGCCGACGAGTCCGAGGTCCGGAAGGCGCTCGAGACCGCCGTCGTCGGCGGGTTCGACTTCGTCGTCACCATCGGCGGGACCGGCGTCGGTCCCCGCGACATCACGCCGGAGGTCACCGAGGAGATCCTCGACCAGCGGCTGCCCGGCATCGCCGAGGCCATCCGCTCGTCCGGTCTCACCGCGGGGGCCGTCGACTCGATCGTCTCCCGCGGGCACGTGGGCGTCTCCGGCAGCACGGTGGTCGCGAACCTCGCGCCGAGCCGGGCCGCCATCCGCGACGGTATGGCCACGCTGTGTCCGCTCGTGTCGTACGTGGTCGCGCAGCTGTCGGGCTTCGACGGTCTGTGACCGGCTCGCGGGATTCCGACGGCGATCGTCCGGCCGGCGCCCGGGGGACCACCCCCGGGAAGGCCGAGCGCCGCGCTGCGGACCGCAGGCGCATCGACGAGGTGTTCGGCGACACGCTGCCGGAGACCACCTCGGACGAGGCGCGCGGGAACGACACCCGACTCCGGGACGACTGGTGGCGCGAGCAACGCCCGCCTCACCACGACTGAGACCACCCTCTACGACTGAGCTTGTCCCGCCATCACGGGCCTCGTCCCGCCACGACCGGCCTCATCCGGCCGGCCCGGCAGCGCGGGTCGGCGGCCCCCCGGCTGCGCCCCTCGGCCCTCCACCGCTCCGGCGCCGGAGCGACGCAGTCAGGACTCGTTGGTCGGGCTCCCGGGGTCGGAGGGGTGGGCGAGCGGCCGCCCGGCGAGCAGGTCACGGATCTCCACGAGGAGTTCGTTGTCCGTCGCGGGGGCCTCGATGCCCTTGCGGCGGGCGGCGGCCTCCTTCATCTTGTTCATGGGTCCCACCAGCACGAAGTAGATGATGGCGGCGATGAGCAGGAAGTTGATGACCGCCGAGATGAGCGCCCCGAAGTCCATCAGCGTCTCGGGGTTGTTCTCCAGGAGCTGGACGGCGAAGCCGATCTCCTTGTCCCCGCCGAGCAGGGCGATGAGCGGGTTGATGATCGCGCTGGTGAACGCGTCGACGATGGACGCGAAGGCGGTGCCGATCACGACGGCCACGGCCAGGTCGATCACGTTGCCCTGCATGATGAAATCGCGGAAACCCTTGAGCATTGCTCGCCCCTGTCAGATGTAGTCACCGTGCTGCCGGATCGGCACGGACGGTATCAGC
>NZ_JAALDU010000374.1 GCF_014145015.1 Dietzia sp. E1
CGCCCGGGCCCCGACCGTTCTCGTTCTCCATGGCCCCCATGGTCCCCGACCGCGCTGTGTGTCCGCTGAACCGCGCTGTGCCTCCGCTGAAACCATCCGGGCCGGGCGGAGGCCTCCCCCGGGCGGGCGGCGAAGGCGCCCGATGCCGGCCGGTCGGGCACGGCCCACACCCGGGGGGCCGGCGCCAGCTACCCGGCGTCGGTCAGTTGGGGAACTGCTCGCTGCCCGGGATGGTGAGGCGCACCTGCGCGCCACCGCCCTCGGCGTCGCCGATCTCCACGGTCCCGCCGTGTCGGGTCGTCACCTGGCGGACGATCGCGAGCCCCAGACCGGACCCCGGCATGCCGCGGGCCTCGCGGGACCGGTGGAACCTCTCGAACACGAGCTCCCTGTCCTCCTCGGGGATGCCGGGGCCCTCGTCCGAGACCGTCAGCTCCATCACCGCGTCGGACACGGGCCGCATCCGCACGGTCACGGTGCCGCCGGCGGGACTCCATTTGGCCGCGTTGTCGCACACGTTGAGCACCGCGCGCTCGATCCCCGCCGAATCGCCGTACGAGTACCAGGGCGTCAATTCGACGTCGAACTCCACGTCGTGCCGTCGGCGGCGCACCCGCTCGAGCGCCCGCTCGACGGCCTCGGACACGGCGACCGGCTCCAACTCGACCTCGCCGGAGTCCTCACGGGCGAGCTCGACGAGATCCCCGACCAACTGGCTGAGCTCGGAGATCTGCCCGATGACGTCCTCCTCGAGGGAGTTCCTGTCCGCGTCGGGGATCGACGGCGCCCCCGGGCGGCTGGCGGCGATGAGCAGTTCGACGTTGGTCCGGAGACTCGTGAGCGGGGTCTTGAGTTCGTGCCCGGCGTCCGCCACGAGGCGCGCCTGCCGCTCGCGGCTCTCCCCCAGAGCGACGAGCATCTGGTTGAAGCTGCTCGTCAGACGCGCGATCTCGTCGTCACCGGCCACGGGGATGGGCCGCAGGTCGTCCGTTCGGGCGATGCGCTCCACCGCCCTGGTCAGGCGGGCGACCGGCGCGAGCCCGGTCCGACCGACGGCCGTTCCCGCCACCGCGGCCAGCGCGATCCCGGCCGCACCGACCAGGGTGAGCACGATCGCCAGACGATTGAGGGCCGCCCTCGTGGGTCCGAGGTCCTGCGCCAGGATGAGCGTGGACCCGTCCCGGACGCCGACCGCGTAGATCTGCTTGCCGCTCGAGGTACGCAAACTCGACTCGGACTCCCCGCGCACGACGGCGATCTCCGGCCCGCCGATCTGGAACGGCTCACCGGTGGCGGTGCGGACACCCGAGGGCGCCACGATCTGCGCGTCCAGATTCGGATTGAACGCCCGGAGCGCGATGAGGGTGCTACGGGACTGCAGCGCGAACTCGGACGCCAGCTGACTGTTCACCAACTGGTCGGCCTGCTGCTGCAGCCGACTGTTGACGTCGCTGTACATCGACCCCGACACGACGAAGTACGCCGCGACGGCCATCAGGGCCACCGCGACCCCCACCGAGCTCGCGGCCAGCAGCGTGACCCGCTGGTGCAGCGAGATCGGGGCGGTTCTCGTCCGCATCGCGCGGGCCGGCACTACGGCGTCTCGCGCAGCACGTATCCCACACCGCGGACGGTGTGGATCAACCGGCTCTCACCCTCGCCCTCCGTCTTGCGGCGCAGGTAACCGATGTAGACCTCGAGCGCGTTACCCGACGTCGGGAAGTCGTAGCCCCACACCTCCTCGAGGATGTGGCTGCGGGTCAGCACCCGACGCGGGTGGTGCATGAGCAACTCGAGCAGGGAGAACTCGGTGCGGGTGAGCTGGATACGACGCTCGCCACGGCTGACCTCGCGGGTGGCCAGGTCCATGCGCAGGTCCTCGAACTCGAGGACCTCGTCGACCTCCTCGGCGTCGGGACCGCGGCGACGTAGGAGGGCGCGCAGCCGGGCCAGGAGCTCCTCGAGCGCGAACGGCTTGGGGAGGTAGTCGTCGGCACCGGCGTCCAGGCCGGCGACGCGCTCGGAGACCGCGTCCCGCGCGGTGAGCATCAGCACGGGGAGGTCGTCGCCGCGGCTGCGCAGGATCCGGCAGACCTCGAGGCCGTCGCGACGCGGCATCATCACATCGAGGATCACGGCGTCCGGCCGGTCGGCGTCGACCCTCTCGATCGCCTCGACCCCGTCGCCCGCCAGCTCCACGTCGTACCCGTTGAACGTGAGGGAACGCCGGAGCGATTCGCGTACGGCCTGGTCGTCGTCCACCACGAGGATCTTCATGGGTCAGAGTCTCGCCCACCCGGCTGAAACCCGGCTGAGGAACGCCTCGGGCAGCCGGGCAGCCGGGCAGACGCCGACGAGCCCGGCAGGTCCGTGGGGACCTGCCGGGCTCGTGACCGGCGTGTGCGTGCGGCGCTCGTCAGCGCCGCAGTACTCGACTGACAGCGCTCAGGGGGCGACTCAGCGGTCGAGGTCGATCAGGCCGAGCTTGGCGGCCTTGACCAGCCGACGCGGCAGCGCCACGGGGCGGCCGTCGATCTTGGTCTCCTGGAGAGCGACGTTGTCGGCCTTCCACTGGGAGCGGCGGGAGTGGGTGTTGGCGCGCGAGAGGCGGCGCTTGGGAACTGCCATGGTTATCGTCCTCGGGGTCTAGGAGGTGTACCGGGGCGCGGACGCCCCGCGTCTCACTTGGCGCGACGGGCGCGGTTGCCGTAGCGGCGCTGGAACTTCTCGACGCGGCCGGCGGTGTCCATGACACGCTGCGCACCGGTCCAGAAGGGGTGCGACTCGCTGGTCACGTCCACGACGATGAGCGGGTAGGTCTGACCGTCCTCCCACTCCACCGTGCGGGAGCTCGTCGCGGTGGAACGGGTGAGGAACTTGGTGCCCGTGCCCGAGTCCTGGAAGACCACCGGGTGGTAGTCGGGGTGGATGTCGTTCTTCATACTGGATCCCTCTAGCTCGGTAGAAGTCTGTGGGTCTGGCGCTCGCCCCGGCAGGGGCGCGCAAGTGCCAGTGGCCGAACCGGGGATTCCGGTGTCAGCACACGCATCGAAAGATCGTACCCGTAGGATGGCCGGGCACCCAATTCGAGCGTCACGCGATGCCGTCCCCGGGCGCCGAATACGGCGCTGACGTGCCGATTACCGTTTCACGCGGTCGGGCCGTAAACTAGACCATCGCTGTTGTCTGCACGTTTGCTATCGCCTCTCACGGTGTTCGCGACGTGGCGGTACGCCCCCGCACGGCCCAGGCCGTGTCGGGACGCGGACCCCGCCGCGCGCCACCGATGGACGGGGCGGAAGGAGAACCACGCCATGTCGGCGCATTGCCAGGTAACGGGACGGAAGCCGGGTTTCGGCAAGTCCGTCTCGCACTCACACCGCAGGACCAACCGTCGCTGGAACCCGAACATCCAGCGTCGTAGCTACTTCCTGCCCTCGGAGGGTCGTCGCGTCACGCTGACCGTCTCCACCAAGGGCATCAAGACCATCGACCGCGATGGCATCGAGGCCGTCGTGGCCCGCATCCGTGCCCGTGGGGAGAAGATCTGAGATGGCCCGTAACGACATCCGCCCCATCATCAAGCTGAAGTCCACGGCCGGTACCGGGTACACCTACGTGACCCGCAAGAACCGTCGTAACAACCCGGACCGCATCGTCCTCAAGAAGTTCGACCCGGTCGTCCGTAAGCACGTCGAATTCCGAGAGGAGCGCTGACCCGTGGCCAAGAAGTCCAAGATCGCGCGCAACGAGCAGCGCAAGGCCAAGGTCGCCCGGTTCGCCGAGCGCCGCGCCGAGCTCAAGGCAATCATCAAGAACCCGGAGACCACGGACGAGGCCCGTCTCGAGGCCCAGACCGCTCTCAACAAGATGCCGCGTGACGCCTCGCCCGTGCGGGTGCGCAACCGCGACGTCGCCGACGGCCGCCCCCGCGGCTACATCCGCAAGTTCGGCCTCTCCCGCGTCCGCATGCGCGAGATGGCCCACCGGGGCGAGCTCCCCGGTGTCACTAAGTCGAGCTGGTGAGTAGGTAACCATGGCTAAAGCACGTAGCACCCCGTCCAAGAAGATCCGTGCCCAGGAGGGCCGTCGACCCAAGAAGAACCCGCTGAAGGTCGCGGGTATCGAGACGGTCGACTACAAGGACGTCAACACCCTCCGCACGTTCATCTCCGACCGCGGCAAGATCCGTTCACGCCGCGTCACCGGCCTCACGCCGCAGCAGCAGCGTCAGGTCGCCGTCGCGGTCAAGAACGCCCGCGAGATGGCCCTGCTGCCGTTCACCAGCCGCTGAGTCACCGCTCGGCGCGGTCGAACCGAACCGCCCGTCCCGCCCGCGGCGTCTAGCCGCCGACCGGACAACAGCAACCCGATCGGGGTCGTGTCTCCTCTTCGAGAAGGAGTGCACGACCCCGATCGGCGTTACCGCCCCTCCCCTTGATCCAGGAGTCCGCCAGTGGCCGGCGTCCTCAACGGCTTCGCCGTCATCGTCGCCCTCGTCGCGCTGGGCTGGCTGCTCGCCCGGACCCTGGTCCTCGGCACGGACGCGCGCCTGGTGCTCAACCGGCTCGTCTTCTTCGTGGCGACGCCGGCGCTGTTGTTCGACTCCCTCGCCCGCACCACCCTCGACCAGGTCTTCACCGGCGTGTTCGTGGTGTCCGCGGTGTCGGCGATCATCATCGCCGTCCTCTACGTGTTGATCGCCCGGCTCTGGCTCCGTCGCCCGGCCGCCGATCTGGTGGTGGGCGCGCTGTCTGCCGGCTACGT
Source organism: Dietzia sp. E1 (assembly GCF_014145015.1). Taxonomy (GTDB): domain Bacteria; phylum Actinomycetota; class Actinomycetes; order Mycobacteriales; family Mycobacteriaceae; genus Dietzia; species Dietzia cinnamea_A. Next base: position 4,768 of record NZ_JAALDU010000374.1, read on the forward strand.
CAACTCGGCCAATCTCGGCATCCCGATCGCTCTGTACGTCCTCGGCGACCTGGGCTTCGTCATGCCGCTGCTGCTCTTCCAGGTGGTGGTGCTGCAGCCGATCGCCATCGCGGTGCTGGAGCGGGCCGCCCGCGCGGAAGGCGCGGAGGGCGCGGACAGCGGGGGCGGTGCTCTCGGCGCGCTCCTGCAGTCGGTGCGGACGCCCATCGTCCTCGCCGCGCTCGCCGGCGTCGTCGTCGCGGCGCTGCCCTGGACGCCGTCCGACTCCCTCCTCGAGCCGGTGCACCTCGTCGGCCAGATCTCCGTCCCCGGCGCCCTGCTGGTGTTCGGGATGTCGCTCTACGGCGTCAAGGTCCTCGAGGCCGGCGCCTCCCCGCGCCGGGAGATCTTCCTCGCGAGCGCGCTCAAGCTCATCGCCCACCCGGTGCTGGCGTACGCGATCGGTGCGTGGCTGCTGGGCATGCGGGACCACGAACTCCTCACCGTCG
>NZ_JAALDU010000375.1 GCF_014145015.1 Dietzia sp. E1
CAACACCGCCCCCGGAAACCCCAGGAGGACACCATGAGCATCGTCGTCTACACCAAGCCGGCCTGCGTCCAGTGCGACAGCACCATCCGCGCCCTCGACGCCGCCGGCATCGTCTACACCACCGTCGACCTCACCACCGACCACGACGCCCGCGACTACGTGATGAACACCCTCGGCTACAGCTCCGCACCGATCATCGAGGTCGACGGCGACGACCACTGGTCCGGATTCCGCCCCGACCGCATCAAGGCCCTGGCGTCCGCACACCCCCGCAGCCCCGAGCGCACCCAGTTCCTCGTCGACGTGCTCAGCACCGCCGTCGAGACCGGCATCAGCTACTGGGCCGAGACGGTACACGTCGAGGACCACACCGGGACCACCCCCGAGGGAGACAACCTCGATCCGCTCGGCTCCGGCGGCGACTGCTACGCCGCCCTCATCCGCGAGGACGAGACCGGGACTGAATACAAGGTCACTCTCGAGACCATCGCACGCGGCGCCACCAAGCTCGCCGCAACCAGCATCGACAACGACCTGGTCAACGACTTCCGCGAGGCCAACCGCACCAACGGCCACCGGGGCGACATCGACGCCGCCAACGCCGACATGGCCCTGCAAATGGGCGTATTCGGCGACGTCATCTACGGCTGATGGCCATCGCGACCGCCGCCCGCCCATCGCCGCGAGGCAGACGGGCACCCAGGAAGGACACCCGGAATGCACGCTCTCGACCACACCGATCTGCACTACCTCCGCAGGACCATGTCCCTGCACGGCCTCGGCCGACTCGCCGCCTCCCCCGAGACCCAGATCCCGCACATCGTCGCCAGCCAGTCCTCCGGATACGGCTCAGATCTCGCCTTCGAGTACCGCGCCAAGGGTCTATCCGTCTGGGCCGGGCGAACGCTTCCCTCCACCGCGGCCCCAGACCGCCACATCACCTGGAGCCAGATCCGCCGCCACATCAGCCGCTACGCCACCGACGAGTTCATCACCGCGTTTCGCAAGACCGACAAAGCATGGTGCCATGCAAAGGCCGGCGACCAGACCCCCGGCGTCCTACACCAGACCACCGACAGCGAACGCGACCAGATCGCCGACCTGGAGGCACAGCTGCGACTACTGGCCGCTCCCATCTGGGAACCCGCCACCACGATCGAAGCCGAACCCCAACAGCTCGACCTCTTCGCATAACCACCAGCACCCACCCCGCACAGGCAGGACAGACAATGGCCACCATGACCGCCGAGGACCCGCAGGCCACCGCCGACCCGGTCGACGTCGACGACCTCGCCGCCACCGACGACGCCCCCACCGTCCCCGAGCTCGACCCCGAAGCCGCCCTGCTCTGCGCCCTGCTGCACACCACCGACACCACCGAGGCCCGCCACATCGCCCGCCACCTCACGGCCGGCGACTTCCTCAGCCCTCGCTACGGCGAGCTGTACGCCGTCATCGCCGAACTGATCGCCGCAGACGAGCCCCACCACCCGACCCGCGTCCTGGCTGCCCTGACCAGCGCCGGACGCATGGCCGGCCACCACGGCCGACTCCTGGCCGACGCCCTCCAGACCGTCACCCTGCTCGGAACGCCTGCCGTCGGGCTGACCACCCTCGCCACCGATGTCCTCGACGCCGCCTACCGCCGACGCTTCGCCGCCACCGCCCAGACCCTGACCCGCGCCAGCGCCGAGGCCCCCACCGTCGACCTGTTCGAGATCCTCCTCGCCCAAGGCCGCGCCATGCGCACCGAGACCCGCCGCCGCGCCTCACTCACCGCAGGCCCGACCGCCGCCCAGTAACCGTCGGCGACCGACACCACCCAGAAGGGAAGACCAGATGCACTCGCAGGCCCAGCTCGAGCACCAGGCGAGCGACGCCCTGGCAGCGCTCGGAGCCACGATTGACCCCGGCACCGTCTCCGACGCCGTAGACCTCTACCTGTGCAAGCACGAGCGGTCGACTGGCCAGCCCGTCGACCGGGACGCCATCGGTGCGGCCGTCGCCGCCGAGGCGATCGAGGCTGCGACCTCATGGCTGCTGACCCTCGACGCGCCGCCCCAGTCGCACCCGGCAGGGGCGACACCCGTACAGCCGTAGCGCCCAGGCACGATGACGACCATGTACCTCATCGGGACCGGGCCGAGCGAGCTGCACGCCCACATCGACCTCGACCGCGCACGAGGGCGGGCCCTCGGCGGGGCCGAGGCGTCCGTGGTGTCGAGCGCCCACGAGGGCGGGCACTGGTCGGTCGTCGCCGAGATTCGGCCCGACGCAGCGGGGGAGGGGCCATGACACCAGACGAGGCCCGCTCACTCGGCCGTGCCATTCGTGCCGTCCGCCTCGAGCGCGGACTGTCCCAGCTCAAGCTCGCCGTCGCCGTCGGCGTGAAATCCCCCTGGATCAGCGCCTGGGAGCGCGGACAATCAAAGCCCACCGCCCACGGGCCGGCCGCGACGCCCAGCGCCATCAGCAAAGACCAGCTCGCAGCACTCGCCGACGCCCTGGACTGCACCGTCGGCGACATCGCCGACCGGGCGGCGCTGTCGGCCAGCACCCGCCTCATGTTCGGACTCGAGCCTCTTGGCGCGGCTCGCACGGTGATTGGTGGCCAGGAGTACGACCTCACCGACGCCGAGGCCGACAAAGCAGCCGCGTTCGTCGCAGGTCTGATCGCCGCCCGCGACCTGCACTGACCGCCGGTGTCGGAGGCCCCGGCTACGGTGCCGGCGTGGAC
>NZ_JAALDU010000376.1 GCF_014145015.1 Dietzia sp. E1
GCGTGTGCCGGTCGGGGTGGTTGATCGTGTGCCAGCGCGGGCACCCGTCGAGCAGGTCGGAGGCGGTCAGCGTGCCGTGCGCCTGCTCACGGATCCGCAGGGCGTCCACCGAGTCGCGAGCGGCCGCCAGGGCCTGCCCGGCGGTCGGAGCCGCCTCGAGCACACCGCGGTCACCGGTCGCGGAGGCGAGGATCGTGCGCAGGTCGTGGTACGGGGCGAGCGGCGGGACCAGCGACCGGTCGTGGGGCGGTCGGACCAACACCTGGTACGGGTGCAGACCGGCGTAGCGCAGGACGGGGACGAGGACGATCGTCGCCGAGGGCGGCAGATGCGCGGCGAGCTGGCGATGCCCGAGCGGTAGGTCGCGGTAGTCGTCGCGGACGGGCTGGACGATCAGCACGTCCGTGCGCGCGAGGTCGGCGTGCAGGGCGGGCAGGTCGGCGGCCGTCATCTCGTACACCGGCCGCACGTCCACGACCCGGACCTCATCCGAGGCGCGCAGCAGGTCGCGGTAGACGTCGGCCTGACAGTTGCCGATCACCATGACGGTCGGCCAGTCGGGGGTGCTCACCGCGTCGACAGTAGTAGGCCCGGGGTCGATGCCCCGGGGGCGCATGGCACGGTGTCGAGGTGAACTCTGGCGCCTCCCCCGCCCCGACGATGCGTGTCCGCTCGGTGCCCGCCGGGCACGACTACGTCCGCCACGCCCTCGAACCCGCCGCCGATGTCGTCGTGCTCGACGACCCGGTGCTGGACCCGGCCGGCCCCGCCCGGTGGTGGCCCCATCCCGCGCTGGAGGCGGCCGAGCGGCCCGAGGTCCTCGACGACGCCGACCTCGTGCACGTGCATTTCGGGTACGAGCACCGCTCGCCCGAGCAGATCGCCGAGTTCGTCGCGACGCTGCGGGCGCGGGCGATGCCGCTGGTGGTGACGGTCCACGACCTGACCAACCCGCACGAGCCGGACCCCGCCGCCCATCTCGAGCGCACCGGTCATCTCGTCCGCGGAGCCTCCGCCGTCCTCACGCTGACCGCCGGCGCCGCCGCGGAGATCCGGGAGCGGTGGGGCGTCGACGCACAGGTCGTCCCGCATCCTCGCCTCGTGCCGGCCGCGGTCACCGAGCCGCTCCGCCCGACCCGCGCCGCACGCGGCCACGACGGC
>NZ_JAALDU010000377.1 GCF_014145015.1 Dietzia sp. E1
CCGCGGCGGGCACGGACAGCCAGAGCGCCGAGACGCCCTGGTTCAGCAGGTCCAGGACCTCGGTGTTGAGCTCGGAGGCCTCCCCCGTCGCCTCGACGCGGGCGCTGACGTGCCAGCCGCTCTCCGGCAGGCCCGACCGGTCCCCGCCGCGGACGAACGGGAACTGCCCCGGCGCGGGGCGCTCGGCGATCTCGTCGACCCGGGTGTAGAGCGGGTTGATCTCGATTCCGTCCCGGGTGGTGGCCACGAGGGCGCGCCACGCGTCCTCCGGCATGTCGGCGGGATCCTTGCGGGCGGCCTTCGCGAGGACGGCTCCCACAGAGGCGTACCAGGAGTGAAGGTCAGGACCTGTGGTCGGACTGGTCACCGGTACCTCGTTCTCGTGTGGAGTGAAGGGGGTCACCGTCGGACTCTAGTCGAGCCCTGTTCGCAGAAGGAACACGGCCATATCCGCAGGCCCGCGCGCGGGCGGAGACGTCCGTTCACACGCCGGACGGGCCGGCCGGTACGCGGGGACTACAGTCATCCGCGTGCGGGGACGGGTGATCGCGTGGGTGGGGGCCGTGGCGCTCGTCGTGCTGATCGCTACTTTCGTGCCGACGCCGGGCCTGGAGCAGCTACGTGACTGGGCGGCGCAGCTCGGGCCGTGGTTCCCCGCGGCGTTCTTCGCCGCCTATGCCGTCGTCACCGTCGCGCCGATCCCGCGTTCGACGTTCACCTACTCGGCGGCCGTGTTGTTCACGCCCGCCGTGGCGATCCCGTGGTCCCTGGTCGCCACCGGCGTCGCGGGGACACTGGCGTTCGTCGCGGTGCGGCGGCTCGGTCACGAACGGACGGCCGCGCTGCGGGCGCACCCCCGCGTGGCCGCGGTGAACGCCCGACTCCGTCGCCGCGGGTGGCTGTCCGTGGGGAGCCTGCGACTGGTGCCGGCCGCGCCGTTCTCGGTGGTGAACTATGCCGCCGCCCTGACCTCGATCCCCTACCCGCAGTTCATCGTGGCCACGGTGATCGGCAGTGCCCCGGGAACCGTCGCGGCGATCCTGCTGGGCGACTCGCTCACGTCCGGCGACGGTGCGGCCGCGCTGTGGGCCACGGTCGGGTTCGCCGCCGTCGGACTCGCCGGGATGGTCCTCGACGCCCGGTTGCCGGTCAGGCCGGCTCGGTGACGAAGTCCACCAGCCGCTCCACCGCGCCGAGCAGCGCCGGCTCGATGTCACGGTAGGAGCTCACCGACGCCAGCACCCGACGGAACCCGTCGGCGGGCTCGCCCCAGCCCAGTCGTCGGCAGATCCCCGTCTTCCAGTCCTCGCCGCGTGGCACAACCGGCCACTCGCGGATGCCCACCGCGGACGGCTTCACCGCCTGCCAGATGTCGACGTACGGGTGGCCGGTGACCAGGACGTTGTCCCCCAGGCCGGCGACGATCCTCGACTCCTTGCTGCCCTCGACCAGGTGGTCCACGAGCACCCCGAGGCGCGCCGACGGTGTGGGTCCGAACTCGGCGACCAGCGCGGCCAGGTCGTCGATGCCGTGGAGCGGCTCCACGACCACGCCCTCGACGCGCAGGTCGTGGCCCCAGATCTTCTCGACCAGAGCGGCGTCGTGGATGCCCTCCACCCAGATGCGGCCCGCCCGGGCCGTGCGGGCGCGCAGACCCTCGACCTTCCGCGACCCCGAGGCCGTGACCGCGGGCCCCCGCCGGGCGGCCGGAGCCGGCTTGCGCAGGGTCACCGGCGAGCCGTCGATGAGAAAGGCCGAGGGCGTCATCGCGAAGACGCGGACCCGACCGTGCCGGTCCTCGAGTTTGACGAACTCGCCGTCGTAACTCCGGTCGAAACCCACCACCGCACCGCAGAACCCGGACTCGGCGTCCTCCACCACCAGGTCCCGCTCGGCGTCGACGACGGGGACCTCCGGGCGGCGCCGCCGCGCCGTCCCGGACAGGATGTCGGAACCGTACATGTCTGCCATGGCCAGACACCGTAGCCGCAGTCGCGCCGGGGGTATCGGTGGCGCACCGTCGGTAAGATCGATCGTCATGTCCCGACCCCTCACCCGTGACTCCGTGCTGTCCCCGGCGTGGCCGCTGCCCCTCCACCTGCTCCGGGCCGCGTGGGCGGATCAACCCTTCGACGAACTGACCGCGTACGTGTCCGGCCTCGCCGGGTCCCATCTGCTCGACATCGTCGGCGAGCCGGTGCGGATGCTGGACGGGCTCTCCCCCGCCGGCGGTCCCACGGGTCTGCTGCCGGACCTGGTGACCACCCTGCGGCGCGCGGGCCGTGAGCACCCGGCGCCCGAGGTCCTGTCGCTGCTCACGACAGCGCCCGGTGACTCGTCGAGCCTGCCCCTGATCCCCTCGGTCCGGGCGGACGTGGCCGACGCCGGCTGGGGTGTGCTCGTCCGCGATCCCGCCTCCCGCGAGGCGGTGTGTCTGACCTGCGTCCAGCCCCATCCGGACGTGCTGCGCTGGCGGGCGCGCGGGGTGCTCGACTGCCCGGTGGCGCCCCAGCCGGCGGGTCCGTCCGAGGCACTGGCCGAACTCGGTCGCGCAGTCATGGACGCCGCCGAACTCATCGAACGGACCGCGGTGCGGACCGGCCCGAGCACGCACGTGGACATTCACGGCCACGTCACGCGGTTGCCGGCCGGGCTCCCCTCGCGGGTGGTGGAGCTCGTCGACCGGATCGACCGGGTCGAGGCGATCATCGCCGTCGCCCTGGCCCAGCCGGACGTCGGCGCGGACCCTGCCGCGCGCGAACCGGTGCTCCGGCGGCTGATCGCGGTCAAGGACGCGGCGCGCCGGTCCGCCGTGGCCG
>NZ_JAALDU010000037.1 GCF_014145015.1 Dietzia sp. E1
GGGTACGGCGGGTCCGGACCCGGCGCGAGTGAGGCGGCCACCACCGCGTTCCCGGCGGCGCCCCAGCACCGGGCCGAGGGCGTGAGCGGCGGACTGTCCAAGGCCCACTCGGGTGGGGCCGCCGGTCGGGCCGCACCGGTGGTATCGCCCACCGAGCGCCGCGGGCCGCTCGAGTCCGTCCTCGTACTGCGCAGGATCGACCCGTGGTCGGCGTTCACCACCGTCCTGGGGCTCATGTTCGCCCTCTACCTCGTGTGGATGGTCGCGATCGGCGTGACCTACCTGCTGCTGTCCGGCATGGGCGTGTGGGACCGGCTCGGCGGGTTGCTCTCCGGGGTGGCCGGCGACGAGTCCGCGTCCGTGATCGGGCCGTCGACGATCTTCCTCTACAGCGGCGGCGTCGGTCTGCTCAACGTCCTGCTGCTGTCGATCCTGGCCACGCTCGCGGTGTTCATCTACAACCTCGCGGCAGACCTGACCGGCGGCGGAGTGCAGGTGACGCTCAGTGACCGCCGCAACTGACGCGGCACCGGGGGACGGCCCAGCGGCCGCCCGGCGCGCTGTCCGTGACCGCCTCCGAGGTGCCGATTTGGGTCCGGGGGAGTGCGTCGGGTAGATTCATCCATCGGTACGAGGGCCTATAGCTCAGGTGGTTAGAGCGCCAAACTGATAATTTGGAGGTCGGAGGTTCAAGTCCTCCTAGGCCCACTCCGCAAGGCAGACGCCGGATCCGCACGCTGCGGTCCGGCGTTTATGCTTGGCGGTGACGGGGCCTTAGCTCAGTTGGTAGAGCGCTGCCTTTGCAAGGCAGATGTCAGGGGTTCGAATCCCCTAGGCTCCACTCATCGGCACCCGCCGCGCGGACCGCGCCGCAGCCCGCCGCGGCACAGGACGCCACCCCGACCGACGCCGGATCCGGCGGATAGGGAGACCGTGCAGACCACCCCCCGCTCGTCATGGGTCCCGTTCGTCCTCATGGCCCTGGTGGTGACCGTGGCACTGGCGTCCAGCGCCACACCCTCCCCCCTGTACGTCGATTACCAGCAGTCGTGGGAGGTCGGCGGCACCACCATCACGGTCGTCTACGCCGTGTACGCCCTCGCGGTCCTCGTGCCCCTGCTGTTCCTCGGGCGGCTCTCCGACGCCATCGGTCGCCGACCGGTGATCCTGGCCGGGCTGGCGCTGCTGGCGGCGAGCATGGGAATGCTCGCGGCCGCCCCGTCGGTCGCGTGGCTGATCGCGGGCCGCATCATCCAGGGACTGGCGGTGGGGCTGATCACCGGCTCTGCCTCCGCCGCGCTGATCGAGCTCCATCCGACCCGCGATTCACGGGTCGGCGCACTCACCAGCAGTTCCACCACCAACTTCGGTATCGCGGTGGGAGTGCTCCTCGCGGGCGCCGTGGCCACCTCGTCGTCGTCACCCCTCGTGCACCCCTACCTCGTGATCGGCGCGGCCACCGTCGCGCTCCTCGTCGCCGTGGCCACCGTCGTCCCGGAGACGGCGGGCGGCTCCTCGACGGCGCGCGACGCCCTGCGGGTCCGGCCTCCCACGGTCCCGGCGGAGATCCGGTCCACGTTCGCCCTCGCGGCGGTGTGCGTGACCGTCTCGTGGTCCGTCGGCGGCGTCTTCCTGGGGCTGGGCGGGGCGATCGCGCGCGACCTCATGGGCCGGTCGGACTACATGGTCACCGGGCTCGTGGTGGCCAGCCTGCAGGGTGCGGCGGGGATCGCCCAGCTCGTGTGGAACCTGCGATCCGGGCCGGAGCGGTGGCGGCTCGGGGTGGCCGTCGGGGTGGGGGCCCTGGTCTCCGGGCTGGTCGTCGCATCCCTGTCGCTGGAGGCCGGCGAGGTGGCGGGCTTCATCGCCGCGGCCGCGCTCACCGGGCTGGGCATGGGGCTGCTGTTCCTCATGGGCAACACGCTGGTGGCGCAGAGCGCGCCCCCGGCGGTACGCGGGCAGGTCTTCTCCGCGTTGTTCGTGGTGGCCTACACCTCGCTCGGTGTCCCGGCGGTGGTGGCGGCGGTCATCGCCGAGGGCATCGGGCTGATCCCCGCCTACCACGTGCTCGCGCTCGTCGTGGGCGTGGTCGCCCTCGGGGCGCTGGTCGCTGTCACCCGCGCGCGACGGCCCTGACCGACCGGGGCGCCGGCGGGCCGGTACGCGGCCGGC
>NZ_JAALDU010000378.1 GCF_014145015.1 Dietzia sp. E1
CCAGGCGGCGGGCGACGGCCGCGCCGATCCCGCCCGACGCCCCGGTGGCCACCACGGCGCCGCGCCGGCCCACCGGGGTGCTCATCGCAGCTCGGTCTTGAGGATCTTGCCCGAGGCGTTGCGTGGGAGGGCCTCGACGAACTCCACCGTCCGCGGCCGCTTGAAGTTGGCCAGGTGCTCTCTACAGAAGTCCAGCACGTCCTGCTCGGTGAGGGTCGAGCCCTCGCGACGGACGATGAACGCCTTGCCGACCTCGCCCATCCGGTCGTCCGGCACGCCGATCACGGCCGACTCCACCACGCCGTCCAGGCGGGCGAGGGTCTGCTCGATCTCCGCCGGATAGACGTTGAAGCCGCCGTTGATGTACATGTCCTTGAGCCGGTCGGTGATGCGCAGGTTGCCGTCGGCGTCGATCTCGCCCACGTCGCCGGTGTGTAGCCACCCGTCCGGGTCGATCGTCTTGGCGGTGTTCTCCGGGTCGTCGAGGTAACCCTGCATGACCATCTCGCCGCGGGTGAGGATCTCACCGTGCTCACCGATGCGGATCTCCATGCCGGGGTAGGCGCGGCCGCACGTGGTGGAGACGGTGACGTCGTCGTCGCCGGTCCGGGTGGTGGTGATGAAGCCCATCGTCTCGGTCTGCCCGTACGCCGTGATGACCGTCTCCAGGCCCAGGTCGGACTGCATGCGCTCGATGAGCACCACCGGCACGACCGACGCGCCGGTCACCGCCACGCGCAGCGAGGACAGGTCGTAGTCGCCGCGGGCGGGATCGTCGAGCAGGGTCTGGAAGATCGTCGGCGCGCCGGTGAGGATCGTGACCTTCTCGTCCTGGATCAGCCGCATGGTCTCCGTGGTCGAGTAGACCGAGAGCGGGACGATCGTCACGCCGAACAGGACGCACGCCAGGAAGCCGGCCTTGTAGCCGAAGCTGTGGAAGAACGGGTTGACGATGAGGTAGCCGTCCCGGTCCGTCAGCCCGTTGTTGGAACCCCACGCGCGCGAGCCCGCGACGGTCTGGCGGTGCAGCGCCACGACGCCCTTGCTCTTGCCGGTGGTGCCGGAGGTGAACAGGATGTCGGCGACGTCGTCGCCCGTCACCGCGTCCGCGCGGGCGTCCGCGGCGGCGAGCAGCTCGTCGGTGGCCAGGGCGCGGAGGTCGTCGAAGTCGAGGACGTCGACGCCCCCGGCGGCGCCGGTGCCGGCGGGGACGGTGTCGCCGGCGTCGAGGGGGATGCGCACGATCGTCCGCAGGGTGGTGGCGCCGGCGAGCGGACCGTCGGCGGCGTCGGTGGC
>NZ_JAALDU010000379.1 GCF_014145015.1 Dietzia sp. E1
CGGTGGCGGACGCGGACGCCGCGGTGGCGGAGACGGTGGGGGCGGCGGCCGGCTCGGCGGCGGGGTCGGGGCGCGTGGTCACCGGAGCAGGCTACGCCGCCCGAACAGGTGGTCCCGCCGCGCAACCCTCTCAGGGGGCGGTACGCATGAGGCGCCGTCCGCCGTAGACCACGAGGAACGAGGTGACATACATGACGATGCTGTAGACGGCGGCGGCGAGACCGACCTCTTCGTCACCGATGACCGTGAAGGCGATGAGCATCGTCAGGGTCGTGTTCTTGATGCCGAACTCCACCGCGACGGCGATCTGCTCGGCGCGGCCCAGTCGGCATACCCACGCGAGGAGCCCGCCCAGGAGGATGAACGCGATGTTGAGGACGATCACCGCCGGGCCCACGGTCGCGACCAGGTCGACGATCCGGTCCCGCTCGCCCAGGACGATGCCCACGATCAGCGCCACCAGCACGATAAGCCCCACCACCCCGACGAACCGCTCGATGCGAGCGGCCAGCGACGGCGCCTTCGCCCGCAGCACCATGCCGATCATCACAGGGATGAGGATGACGCCCAGCAGCAACCCGAAGGTCTGACCGAGCGGGACGTTGACCTCCGAGTCCGCCGCGCCCGGGATGAACCGGACGCCGAGGTCGAACCACAGGGGCAGTGTGAGGATGACGGCGACGGACGTGATGGCGGTGAGGATGACCGAGAGGGCGACGTTCCCGCGGGCCAGGTAAGTGATGAGGTTGGACGTGGCACCGCCGGGTGTCGCCGCCACCAGCACCACCCCGAGTGCGAGCATCGGCGTGAGGTCGAAGAGAAGGGCGACCCCGACGCCCAGCAGCGGCACCAGGACGAGCTGGCCGACCAGGCCGACGATCGTGGCCCGCGGCGATCGGGCCTGGACCGCGAAGTCCTCCCGCGTGAGACTGAGACCGATCCCGACCATGATGATGGCCAGGGCGATCGGCAGACCGACGTCGATCAGGGGGCTCTGGTCCACGGGACCTCCTGGGCCACTGGGCAGGAGCGGCCGCACTGTGATGTGGACCACTGTCCGGTTGACCGTAGCCCATCCCGCCACGGGCGGTGTGCCCGTGCGCCGATTCGGCCCGACTCAGGAGCCGGCGCGGGTGCGCCTGAGGTTCTCGTCGAGCGCGGCGAGGAAGTCCTCTGTGTTGAGGTACTCCTGGTCGTCCCCGACGAGCAGGGCGAGATCCTTGGTCATCTGACCGCCCTCGACGGTGTTGATGACGACGTCCTCGAGCTGGTGGGCGAACTCGATCACCTCGGGGGTGTTGTCGAGCTTGCCGCGGTGCTCGAGGCCGCGGGTCCACGCGAAGATCGAGGCGATCGGATTGGTGGAGGTCGGCTCGCCCTGCTGATGCCGGCGGAAGTGGCGGGTCACGGTGCCGTGGGCGGCCTCGGCCTCGCAGGTCTTCCCGTCCGGGGTGAGCAGGACCGAGGTCATCAGGCCGAGTGAGCCGAAGCCCTGTGCCACGGTGTCGGACTGCACGTCGCCGTCGTAGTTCTTACACGCCCACACGTAACCGCCCTCCCACTTCAGCGAGGAGGCCACCATGTCGTCGATGAGGCGGTGCTCGTAGGTCAGGCCCGCCTTCTCGAACTCGTCCTTGAACTCGCGGTCGAAGACGTCCTGGAAGATGTCCTTGAAGGCGCCGTCGTAGGCCTTGAGGATCGTGTTCTTGGTGGACAGGTACACCGGGTAGCCGCGGTCCAGGCCGTAGTTGAACGAGGCGCGCGCGAAGTCCTCGATGGACTTGTTGAAGTTGTACATACCCATCACCACGCCGCCCTCCTCGGGCAGGTCCACCACCTCGTGCTCGATCGGCTCGGACCCGTCGGCCGGCGTGAAGGTGATGGTGACCTTGCCCGCCCCCGGGGCCTTGAAGTCGGTGGCGCGGTACTGGTCCCCGAAGGCGTGACGGCCGACGATGATCGGTTTGGTCCAGCCCGGCACGAGACGGGGGACGTTGGAGATGATGATCGGGGCGCGGAAGATGGTCCCGCCGAGGATGTTGCGGATCGTGCCGTTCGGCGAGCGGTACATGCGCTTGAGCCCGAACTCCTCCACGCGGGCCTCGTCGGGCGTGATGGTCGCGCACTTGACGCCGACGCCGTGCTTCTTGATCGCGTTGGCCGCGTCGACGGTGATCTGGTCGTCGGTGGCGTCCCGGCTCTCGATCCCGAGGTCGTAGTACTCGAGGTTCACGTCCAGGTAGGGGTGGATCAGCTCGTCCTTGATGAACTTCCAGATGATGCGCGTCATCTCGTCGCCATCGAGTTCGACGACCGTCCCCTCGACCTTGATCTTCGACATCGGTCCCTCTTTCCCCGCCCGGACCTCGTGAGACCGGCGCTGTCGGTGAACATCGTGACGTGCATCTCATGTTACTGATCCGGGCCCGCGGGGTCGGCTGAAGCGAGGTCGCCCCTCGTTGCAGCCGCTGAGCGGCTTAGGCTAGCCTGACCCCAGGTCATGAGTTCCAGCGCGAAGCCCCGGCTCGCTGGACGGCAACCCTCCACCGCGGTGGGGTGCCCCGGGAGACGACCTGGCCACCACCCGACCGGGTGACAGGCAAGCGCGGGTCCGCTGTCTCGAGAAGCGGCCGGACCCTTCTGAGGAAAGGAGGGGCTCCGCCCCTATGACCTACGACAACAGCAACCCCGACTGGGCGTTCGAGACCCGTCAGATCCACGCCGGACAGCCCGTCGACTCCGACACCGGCGCCCGGAACCTGCCGATCTACCAGACCACCTCGTACGTCTTCGCCGACGCCAAGCAGGCGGCTGATCGGTTCGCCCTCGCGGAGATGGGCCCCATCTACACCCGTATCACCAACCCGACGGTGGCGGCGGTCGAGGACCGCATCGCCTCGCTCGAGGGCGGCGTCGCGGGTCTGCTGTTCGCCTCCGGTCAGGCGGCCGAGACCGCCGCCATCCAGGCCATCGCCCAGTCCGGTGGACACGTGGTGTCCTCGCCGCGCCTCTACGGCGGCACGGACACCCTGCTGCGGCACACCCTGCCCAAGTACGGCATCGAGACCACGTTCGTCGAGAACCCCGACGACCCCGCCTCGTGGCAGGCGGCGGTGCGCCCCAACACCAAGCTGTTCTTCGCGGAGTCCATCTCCAACCCGCTCAACGACATCCTCGACATCCCGTCGATCGCCGAGGTCGCACATAACAACCAGGTGCCGCTGGTCATCGACAACACCGTGGCGACCCCCTACCTGATCCGTCCCCTCGAGCTGGGAGCCGACGTCGTGGTGGCCTCGGCGACCAAGTACCTCGGTGGACACGGCTCCTCCCTGGGCGGCGTCCTGGTGGACGGCGGCAAGTTCGACTGGCGCGTGCAGCGCGACGGTGAGGACGTCTTCCCGTCCTTCACGACCCCCGACCCGGCCTACCACGGCCTCGTCTACGCCGACCTCGGCGCGCCCGCTCTCGCGCTCAAGGCCCGCGTCACCCTCCTGCGGGACACCGGTGCGGCCGCGTCCCCGTTCAACGCGTGGACCCTCGCGCAGGGCATCGACACCCTGAGCCTGCGCATCGAGCGCCACGTGTCCAACGCGCAGCGCATCGCCGAGTGGCTGGAGGCCCGCGAGGACGTCGCCAAGGTGCAGTACGCGGGTCTGGCGTCCTCGCCGTACAACGAGCTGCAGAAGAGGATCTCCCCCAAGGGCGCCGGCGCGATCGTGACGTTCGACATCGCCGTCCCCGACGGCGCGTCGGACGAGGACGTCAAGCAGCGGGCGTGGACGTTCATCGACGCCCTCAAGCTGCACTCGTGCCTGGTGAACATCGGAGACGTGCGGTCGCTCGTGTCCCACCCCGCCACGACCACCCACTCGCAGGGCACCCCCGAGGCCAACGCGATCGCGGGCGTCACGTGGGCGACCATCCGCCTCTCGGTGGGCATCGAGTCCGTCGACGACCTGATCGCCGACCTCGAGCTCGGTTTCGCCGCGATCTCCTGACCCGATCCCATGGTCAGCTCTACCGATCCGCTCGCGCTGTTGCCCCCGGGCGACGGCACCCTCGGCCACGTCGCCATCGGCGACATCACCCTGGTCACGGGTGTCGTCCTCCCGGGGGTGACGCTCGCCGTCCAGCGGTGGGGGCGGATCGCGGAGGACCGGTCGAACGTCGTGCTGGTCGAGCACGCGCTCACGGGTGACTCGCACGTCGTGGGGCCGGTCGACTCCCTGCATCCCACCCCGGGCTGGTGGAACGGGCTCGTGGGGCCCGGTCTGCCACTGGACACCGACCGCTACTGCGTGCTGTCGGTCAACGTCCTGGGCGGCTGCCGGGGCTCGACCGGTCCCAGTTCGCTGCATCCCGACGGCCACTACTGGGGAGCCCGGTTCCCTGCCGTCTCGGTGCGGGACATGGTCGAATCCGAGCGTGTTCTGGCCGATCTCCTGGGCATCGAGCGCTGGGCCGCCGTGATCGGCGGGTCCATGGGCGGCGCCCGCACCCTCGAGTGGATGGTCTCCCACCCGGACCGCGTCCGCGCGGCGTGCGTCCTGGCGGTCGGAGCCCGGGCGTCGGCGGACCAGATCGGCATCCAGACCGCGCAGATCATGGCCGTCACCTCGGACCCGCACTGGCAACAGGGCGGATACCACGGCACCGGCCGCACCCCCGTGACCGGGCTGGGCATCGCCCGCCGCATCGCCCACCTGTCCTACCGGGGTGAAGTGGAACTGGACGAACGGTTCGCCAACCGTCCGCAGCCGGGCGAGGATCCCCGCGGCGAGGACCTGTCCATGTCGGGCCGGTTCGCGGTGCAGTCGTACCTCGATCATCAGGCCGGCAAGCTCGTCTCCCGCTTCGACGCCTGCACCTACGTCCTTCTCACCGACGCCCTGAACCGCCACGATGTGGGCCTCGGCCGCGGCGGCGTCGAGGAGGCCCTGCGGTCGTGCCCGGTGCCGTGCGTCATCGGCGGCGTCACCACCGACCGGCTCTATCCGCTGCGTCAGCAGGAGGAGCTCGCCGCTCTCCTCCCCGGGGCGGACCCACTGGTCGTCATCGACAGTCCCGCCGGGCACGACGGGTTCCTCACCGAGGCGGACGTGGTCGGCCCGATGCTCGAACGCACCCTGGAACTCGCCGAGCAGGGGACCGCCGAGAAGACGCGGGGGCACGCGTGACGGGCCCGGACCGCAACGATCACCCGCATCACGACGCCGAGCGGGACCAGACTCCCCGCCCCGCCGTCATGGGTCTCGCGGGCCTGTCGGCGGGATTCGGCATCATCGGCGTCGCGATCGGCTTCGCCACCTTTCTGGGGGTCACCGCCACGGCCGGCGGTGGCGGCGACACGACGGGTTTCGGCCCGCTGCTGGCCAGCGCGGCCGGATCGTTCGTCGTGGGCATCCTGCTCGTCGTGGGTGCGGTGCTGCTGTGGCGCGCCCACCGGGCCGCCCGCGTGGTGATCGGGGTGGGAGTGGCCCTGCTCGCGCTGAGCTCGCTGTCCCGGATGGTCGTGGACAGCATCACGTTCATCTCGGTGGTCGGGACGGTGCTGTCGCTGCTCGCGCTCTTCGCGATGGGATACCTCCTGGTCTCGGACGACGTCCGCGATCATCTGCGTGAGGGCGTCCCCCTCCGGCTCCGCTGACCGGACTCCCCCGGCGACGCGCTTTGTGCCGTCGAGATGCAACGCCGCCCATCGGATCGCGCGCCGACCAAGGGATCCGCTAGGTGGCGCACATCCCGATAGGCGACCTGCGCTGCGACGACGTGCCGGCATACGAGATCGTCCATCCACTACCGGCGCGCGGCGCGATGTGCGCTGGCCAGCCAGGGAAAACCAGCACGCGTACTCGCGCATCCGCAGGCCCGGCGTTCTCCACAGACGCGCGCGCTCAGACGCGGATGCGCCGATCTCGCGGCGGGGTGGCGCCGATCATCGGGCATGTGAACTCACCAGACGACCTGATCTCCCTGCTCCTCACGAACGACCAGCTGATCGCCCGCGGAATCACGAGTCAGAACATCAGCCGCGCGGTGAAGTCCGGCGATCTGATCCGACTCAGACCCGGGTTCTACGTCGAAGGACGAGCGCGGGACCTCGACAGGCGTGATCGCCACCTCTTGTCTATTTTGGCCGCGGACGCCGCACTCGACGCTCCGGTGTTCTCCCACTCATCCGCGGCCCTCATCCACGAGCTTCCGGACTGGGGCCTTCCGCTGCGCAGGGTCGCGGTGAGCGAAGACGGCCCGGCGCCGCGGTCCCGCACGACCGGTCTGACGACCTTCCGCACCGCGCCCGGCCTCTCCGATGAGGTGATGACGGTCAACGGATTGCGGGTCACCACCCCGGCACGAACAGTCACGGACATCGCGATCTCGACGCCCAGAGACGCTGCCGTGGCGGTCGCCGACGCGGCGTTGCACGGGGAGATCGTCACGAGGGACGCGCTCGACGAGTCTCTGCGCAGATCCGCGGGTCGTCGCGGGATCAGACGCGCACGGCAGTCGCTGAGTCTCGTCGACGGGAGGAGCGAGAGCGTGGCAGAGAGCCTCAGCCGGCTGACCTTCCACGACTTCGGTCTACCGGAGCCCGAGCCTCAGGCGGACATCTTCACCTCCCGAGGCGTTCGGGTCGCCCGTGTGGACTTCCTGTGGCGGGAGTACGGCGTGATCGGAGAGTGCGACGGCTTCGGCAAGTACTTCGACGGTTTGAGCCCCGGCGAGACACGGCACCGCTTGGAAATGGAGAAGGACCGCGACGCCGAACTGATGGCCCTCGGTTACCGGGTCCTCCACTGGCGGTGGCGCGATGTGCAGGAGCCTCATGTGCTGGCTGCGCGGATCAAACGTGTGCTCTTCGCAGCCGCTGCGTGATCAATACGCTGCCGCGTGATCACGGTCGGTCCGACGCGCCTGGCCACCGAGCAGAAGCCGCCCGGCGCCCCTCCAGAGCGCCTGGCAACCGGGCGGAAACCGCCGGGCGCCGCTCCAGAGCGTGCGCCACCTATTCGTCCACGCGCCGCCTACGGGACCCCATAGGTGGCGCGTAACCGGATAGGCGGCGCGGGATTCGATAGGTGGCGTCGACGTCAGCGGGGCGGGCGAGCGCCTTCCGCAGGGGTGGCCGAGCGCCTTCGGCAGGCGCAGCCGCCGAGCTAGCAGAGCGGCCCGGCCGGGTACAGCACCCCGACGTGCACGACCGGGTGAATCAGCCGGTACCGAGCGAGTCGACGGAGGTGGCCAGCCACAGGATGACGGCTCCGATCCCGACGTAGAACGCCACGTCGAACCCCTTGCCGCGTACCCCGAGCAGTCGCGCCCGCTCGTCCGGGAGCACCGCGCGCAGGGTCGCCGCCGCCAGGGCGACCACCCCCAGAAGGAACGCGCCCCTCCGCCAGCGCTCGAGGACGACGAAGCCCAGCGCCACGACGACCCCGGCCAGCACGAGCGCGAGCGGCCACTGGGCGCGCACCTGCGCCCACGTCAGGCGCGCGGGGCGCGTGC
>NZ_JAALDU010000380.1 GCF_014145015.1 Dietzia sp. E1
AGTGCTCGTGCATGTCGGCGTGCTGCTCGCAGTCGTCGGCGCACGCGGCGCACGCGGTTCGGCACGCGTTGAGCTGCGCCTTGACCACCTCGAGGTTGCTGCCGGTCCGGCGGCTGAGCAGCGCCGCGGTGGCCGCGCAGACGTCCGCGCAGTCGAGATCGGTGCGGATGCAGTCGCGCAGATCTGCGACCGACTCCTCGGCCAGACAGGCGTCAGCGCACGAGGAGCAGATGGTCGCGCACGCCGCGGAGGCCTCGAGGGCCTCGGCGAGCAGCTCCACGTCGAGCCCGTCGGTCGGATTCGGATGGGACCTGATCATCTCGGAAGTGCTCATATGCCCACGCTACCGTTGTGGGCAGTCGTGTCAAGGCCGGCATTCGCGGTGGAATCCGCGAGATGAGGAGTGCGAGTGAAGCTGTCGATCGTCGACCTGGGGACCGTCGCACCGGGGAGCGCGGAGACCGATGCGTTGGCCGACTCCCTCGAGACCGCGCGCCACGCCGAAGCGGCGGGGTTCCACCGGATCTGGTTCGCCGAACACCATCTGAGCCGATCGGGTGCCTCGCACCACCCCGAGCTGCTCATCGCCGCGGCCACCACGCAGACCTCGCGTATCCGGCTCGGGTCCGGCGGGGTGCTGATGAACCACTACAGCCCGTTCAAGGTCGCCGAGATGTTCACCCAGCTCAAGGCGATGGCGCCGGGGCGGATCGACCTGGGCATGGGCCGCGCGACCGCCGGGCCGGTGATCGACCTGGCGCTCCAGCAGAACCGCGAGCAGCCGGCCCAGGTCAGCCACCAGCAGCAGCTCACCGAGACCCTCGCGTGGCTCTACGAGGACTTCCCCGAGGGCCACCCCTTCGCGGGTCATCCGCTGTCGGGCGCCCGTGCGTCCGGGGTGGGCGTGCCGCAGACGTGGATGCTGGGGTCGAGTCCGGCGGGCTCGGCGCTCGCCGGCGTGCTGGGGATCGGCTACACCTTCGCCGGGTTCATCAACCCGAACGGCTCCCTGTCCGCCCTGCGCACGTATCGCTCGATGTTCCAACCGCAGGGCCACGGGCTCGACCGCCCACGCGCGATGCTCGCCGTCAACGTCACGGTCGGGGAGGACCGTGAGGACGGACTGCGGCTGGCGAACTCGCCGAAGGGCTTCTACGCCCGACTCGGCCGCGCCGGCCGCGCGGCCGGTCAGGTCACCGTCCCGACGCCGGAGGAGGCCGCAGCGGAGATGAGCGACGACGAGCGGGACGAGCCGACACGCATCGTCGACGGGCGCTGGCCCCGCTTCGTGGCGGGCGGGCCCCACGACGTCCGGGCGACGCTCGAGCAGATGATCGACGAGACCGGCGCCGACGAGCTGATGGTCCAGGACCTCATCGCCGACCCGGTCGCCCGCCGACGGTCGCACGCCCTGTTGGCCGAGGCGTTCGGCTACCGGCAGCGGAGTCGGATCAGTCCACCTCCGGTGCCCACTGCACCCCGTTGATGTGCGCACCGCCGTCGACGAACAGGGTGTTACCGGTGAGGTAGCGGCTGGCGTCGCTCGCGAGGAACGCGGCGACCGAGCCGATGTCGTCGAGCGGATCGCCGACGCGGCCCATCGGGTTGGCGGCCGCCATACCCGCCGCCATCTCCGGGTTCGCCTCGGCCACGCGACGGTAGGCCTCACTCTGCGCGCCGGGGCAGATGACGTTGCAGCACACCTGGCGCGGCGCCCACTCGCGGGCGGCAGTCCGGGTGAGAGTACGCAGCGCCTCCTTGGCCGCGTTGTACTGCACCGAGTACATGTGGGCGTTGACGCCGTTGAGCGAGCACAGGTTGATGATGCGCCCGGTGCCGTGCTTCTCGAGCTCCGGCAACGCGGCCTGCATGGCCCAGAACGCCGCCATCACAGCCATGTCGAAGCCCGATCGGAGCTTCTCGTCGGTCATGTTCTCCAACCGCGCGAAGCCGGAGCCCTTCCACGCGTTGTTCACCAAGATGTCCAGTCGGCCGAAGCTGTCCACCGCGGTCCGGACCATGGCCAGGACCTGATCCTTCTCGGTGACGTCGGTGCGGACGAACTCGGCCTGCGCGCCCCACTCGTCGCGCAGCCAGGCGGCGGTCTCGGTGCCGGCGGGCTCGTCGATCTCGGCGACCACCACCGAGGCGCCCTCCCGGGCGAGCGCGCCCGCGATCCCGCGACCGATGCCCATCCCAGCACCGGTCACCACTGCCACACGTCCGTCGAGAGTTCCCATGCCCACCTCTAAGTCGGTTTCTTAATCGGCTGGAACAAGTTCTACTCGATAGCGGGGTGGGGCGTGCGGGGCTCGCCGGTCAGGCGCCGCTCCGTGTGCTGGCGGTGAGTGCGGGGGAGGCGATCAGTCGAGGTCGGGGCGTCGGCGATTGCGCTTGATCTCGGCGCGTCGACGCTCGTGCTGGAGCCGCCGGCGGCGCGAGCCGAGGGTGGGCCGGGTCGGCCTCCGCGGGAGCGGCGGTGCCACGGCGTCGCGCAGCAGGTCGGCGAGTTGCTGCCGTGCCGCCGCGCGATTGCGCCGCTGGGAGCGGTTCTCCTCCGCGGCCACGGTGAGGACGGAGCCCGACAGTCGCGCGGCGAGCGCGTGAAGGGCCCGGGTGCGCTGGGACTCGTCCAGGGCCGTCGTCGTGGCGAGGTCGAAGCTGAGCTGGACCCGCGAATCGGCGGTGTTGACGTGCTGACCGCCCGGGCCCGACGACCGGGA
>NZ_JAALDU010000381.1 GCF_014145015.1 Dietzia sp. E1
CAGGCCTACGGCCTCACAACTTCATAGTGAAGGGCCGGTTTGCACCGGTGGCCTTTGGTATGCGTTCCGTTTCTACTCCGCAGGAACCGGCGGTGCAGATGCCCCCGGTCAGCGCCTTCTCTCCGCTCGGCCGGGGTGGTGGCGGTTGTCGTGGGCTGTTAACGTCGGGTCTGTCCACACGGGAGCCCTAATGCAGGGGCTGAGATCGGGCTGAAGCAGCCTGCGACCGTCGAACCTGCCCGGGTAATGCCGGCGAAGGAAGTAGGAGCACCTCACATGAGTGCATCGAAATCGCGCGCACTGACGTATGTCCACGACACCGAACATGATCTCCGAGTGCCGGTCACCGAGATCGCCCTGGAGGATTCTCCGGGCGGGGCGCCGAACGCCCCGGTGCGGGTCTACCGCACAGCCGGCCCGGGCAGTGACCCGGTGGTCGGGCTCCCGCCGCTGCGGGCCGCGTGGATCCGGGGCCGCGAGGACGTCGAGGAGTACGAGGGTCGGGAGCGGAATCTGCTCGACGACGGCCGCTCGGCAATCCGGCGGGGTGAGGCCTCCCAGGAGTGGAAAGGCGCGACTCCGGTGCTTCTCCGGGGCAGAGAGGGCCGGACGGTCACGCAGATGCACTACGCCCGCGCGGGGATCATCACCGAGGAGATGCGCTTCGTGGCCTTGCGCGAGAACTGCGACGTCGAGCTGGTGAGGTCCGAACTGGCGGCAGGGCGGGCGATCATCCCGGCCAACGTCAACCACCCCGAAGCCGAGCCGATGATCATCGGCAGGGCCTTCCTGGTGAAGATCAACGCCAACATCGGCAACTCAGCCGTCACCAGCTCGATCGCCGAGGAGGTGGACAAGATGCAATGGGCCACCAAGTGGGGAGCTGACACGGTGATGGATCTATCCACTGGCGATGACATTCACACCACCCGCGAGTGGATCATCCGCAACTCGCCGGTGCCGATCGGCACCGTGCCGATCTACCAGGCTCTAGAAAAGGTCAACGGGCAGGCCAACGAGCTGACCTGGGAGATTTTCCGGGACACCGTGATCGAGCAGTGCGAACAGGGTGTGGACTACATGACGATTCACGCCGGAGTATTGCTGCGCTACGTGCCGCTCACAGCCGATAGGGTCACCGGAATCGTCTCCCGGGGCGGGTCGATCATGGCCGGTTGGTGTCTAGCCCACCACCAGGAGAACTTCCTCTACACCCACTTCGACGAGCTCTGCGAAATCTTCGCCCGCTACGACGTCGCCTTCTCCCTGGGCGACGGGCTACGCCCGGGGTCGATCGCCGACGCCAACGACGCCGCCCAGTTCGCCGAACTCGACACCCTGGCCGAGCTCACCGCCCGGGCCTGGGAGTACGACGTGCAGGTCATGGTCGAGGGCCCCGGGCACATCCCGCTGCATCTGGTGCGGGAGAACGTCGAGCGACAGCAGGAACTGTGCCACGGAGCCCCGTTCTACACCCTGGGCCCGCTGGTCACCGACATCGCGCCGGGCTATGACCACATCACCTCCGCGATCGGGGCCACGGAGATCGCTCGCTATGGCACGGCCATGCTGTGCTACGTCACCCCCAAGGAGCATCTCGGACTGCCGAACAAAGAGGATGTGAAGACCGGGGTCATCACCTACAAGATCGCCGCTCACGCTGCGGACCTGGCCAAGAACCACCCCGGAGCGGCCGAGCGAGATCATGCGCTGTCGAAGGCGCGGTTCGAGTTCCGGTGGCGAGACCAGTTCGCATTGTCTTTGGACCCCGACACCGCCGAGGCGTTCCACGACGAGACGCTGCCGGCCGAGCCGGCCAAGACCGCGCACTTCTGCTCAATGTGCGGGCCGAAGTTCTGCTCCATGCGCATCTCCCAAGACATCCGCAACCAGTTCGGTGGCGCCGAAGAGCAAGAAGCAATCGCCGGGATGCAGCAGAAGTCCGCCCAGTTCCGGGCCGCCGGATCCACTGTCTACCTGGACGCCCCCACAGTCCCCACGAACAGAGGGCCGCTCTAGCCCACCCATACCATGATCTTCGTGGCTTCGCTGCCCCCGGGTTGGAGGTGTCCAGGATTTCAGATCAATCCGAGATCGGTGGCCCGGGCCACAGCGGCGGTTCGGGATGAGACGCCGAGCTTGTGGAAGGTATGGGCAAGGTGGGTTTTCGCTGTTGTCTCGGACATTTGCAGCGCCGCCGCAGCCTGGCGGTTGGTGGCTCCCGTGGCCACGGTCTTGAGGACGTCGATCTCGCGATCAGTGAGTCTTGGTTGCGGTACTCGCAGTCGGCCTATGAGGGTCGCTGCAACGGTGGGGGAGAGTGCGCTTTCCCCGGCTGCGGCGGCGCGGACGGCACCTAGAAGCTCGTCCGGATCGGCGTCTTTCAAGAGGTAGCCGCAGGCTCCGGCCTCTACGGCGCCAAGGATGTCCGCGTCGGTGTCGTGGCTAGTCAGAACCAACACCTGGGGCGGGTCGGGAAGAGTACGAAGTATTGATGTCGCCCGGACTCCGGCAGTGGCGTCCCCGGCGAACCGAAGGTCCATCAGCACGACATCGATGTCACCTACTCGTGCACCAGCCCCCGGAGGGTTCCCGTGGTTCTGGCTGTCCTTCCCGGCGGCGGCGTTGTTGGTGGCCGGGTCGCTTCACGTGTGGCTCCCTGCTTTCGGCGAGCCCGGTGGTTGGTGGAGGTACATGCCGCTGACGAACAGACAGGCTGTGATCGGTGTCGCGGGCCCTGAGTTTTACTGGTTGATGCAGGCTCGTTCGGTGGGGGCATGGATTCTCCCGATACTCGCGCTGGCCGCGGTGGGGCTATCGGTGTGGGCGTGGAGGCGCGGCCGAGTGTGACGCGATGGTCTCGGCATGACTCGACACGATCGCCGTCAGGCCTCCGCCAGCCGTACGTGCCGGATCGGCCCGTGTAGCGAGGTGACCAGCAGGTCGCGCTCGGCGAAATCCCCGAACCCGTCGGCCACGACCACGGCCGTGGCGCGTGGAATCCCGCCGACCAGGACGCACGCGTCGCCGGTGCCGCGGTCGACTCGGAACACCTCGCCGGTGGTCCACGACGTCACGTAGAGGGCCTGCGGGGTCACGGCCAGATCGTCGAGCCCGCGGGCGATCTCGGGTGGGGTGGTGAGCTCCCTCGTCGTCGTCGCCTCCGGTCGGTCCAGCGGCACCTCCAGCACCACGGTGCGCGTGGTCGACTGGGTGACGTACGCGGTGTCGCCCTCGATCGCGATCCCGTTGGACACGCCGATCGCCGCGCGGCGTGACCACTCGTCGTCGACCTCGCCGGCCGCGGTGACCCGCGTCAGTCGGTCCGTCTCCAGGCTGGTCAGGTACCGGTTCCCGGCGGCGTCCACGGCCAGGCCGTTCATCCGGGCGTTCAGGCGCGCCTCGATCCGCGCCTCGATCCGCGCCCCGATCCGCGCCTCGGGGCGCTCGGCGGTCGGGTCGAACGTCACCACGTCGGACCGGTCGGCCAGGTACCCCGTGCCGGCGGCGACGTGCATGCGCCCGTCGGGGCCGAGCGCGATCCCACCCGGCGCGCGGACGGCGACCGACGCCACCA
>NZ_JAALDU010000382.1 GCF_014145015.1 Dietzia sp. E1
CATGCGGGTGGCGGCGGGTGCGCCGAACTCCAGGTCGTCCGGGCGGGGAGCGCCGGGGGCGGCGGCAGGCGCAGCTGCCGGTTCGGATCGGTCCGCACCGGCCGTGCCGGGGGTGTTGACGGCCGGTGCGGGGTCTGTGGGGGCCGCCTGACCGGCGGCCGGGGTGGAGGCGGAACCGGTGCCGGTGTCCGTCTCGTCGTCGTCGACCTCCACGCTGGGCGGCAGGGTGCCGTACAGCGTCGCCGAGTCGCGCTCGACGTTGATCACCTGGGCGCGCGGCCCGCGGTGGGTGGGCAGGTCGAGGGTCTTGGAGGCGAGGTTCGCGACGGTCGGGGCGTTGGCCACACCGACCTCGATGAACTGCTCGACGCCGAGTCCGCCACGCTCGATCGGCGTGAACAGCAGCTCCTGCGTCTCGATCCAGCGGACCGGGCTCGCGAACTGCCAGGCCAGCAGCTCGACGAGCAGCAGGCGGCCCAGTCGCGTGGGCGTGGCGGCCCAGGCGTCCCAGTTCGCGAGGACGTCGTCCAGGGCCTCCGCCGGCACGAGGTCGGCGATCTCCTGCACGAAGTCGCGCTCGAGGCTGAACAGGCGCGGCACGAGGTTCGGGATGTAGCGGCCGACGAGCACCGAGATGTCCACGTCCTCGGGGATCAGCGCGTCGAGGGTGGCCCGGAAGTCCGGGACGCCGCCGCGCAGCACCGTGGAGTGGAACGGCACGTCGATGCCGGGCACCAGGATGAAGGCGTTCTTGCCGCCCGAGCGCTCGAGCTCCCGGTTCACCGCCTTCTCCAGCGCGGCGCAGCCGGCGACCGTGCCGGCCAGCGCGTACTGCGAGCCCGCCAGGTTGTAGTTGACGATCTCGATGAACTCGCCGGACTCGCGGGCCACGTCGGCGACCCACTGCGCGATGTCCTCGTCCGAGATGCCCATCTGCGACGGGCGGATGGCGGCCATGCGGTAGTCCGACCGCCCCTGCGCGTCACGCGGGACCAGCTGGTGCATGGTCGAGCCACGCTGGAACACGATCTCCAGCAGCGGCTCGAGCTCGAGCACGCCGGAGATGGCGGCCAGGGCGTCGTACTCGCCGATCGAGTGGCCGGCGAAGTAGGCGCCGTCGACGAGCAGGCCGTCGGCCTCGAGTTCGGCGCGCTGGGCGACCGCGAGGCACGCCATCGCGACCTGGGTGAACTGGGTCAGGTAGAGCACGCCGTCGGGATGCCGGTGGACCTCGCCGCGGACGGTGACCTCGGTCGGGTTGTCGCGGACGAGCGCCAGGATCGAGAAGCCCAGGGCCTCACGGGTGTGCTTGTCGGCGCGGTCCCAGATCTCGCGGGCGGCGGCGCAGCGGGTGCGCCCCTCCATGCCCATCCCCTTGGCCTGGATGCCCTGGCCGGGGAACGCGTAGACGGTGCGAGGGGCCTCGGTGAGCGCGGTCGCGGCCATGACGGTGGCGCCGTCGACCGTGCACGTGACCTCGAGGACCTGGCCGCCGGCGTGGCGGCCGGTCTGCACGGCGCGGACGGTGATGTGGTCGCCCGGGCGGACCGGGGCGAGCATGCGGGCGGTCCAGCCGGCGATCCGCAGCGCGGGGGTCTTGCCGTCCGACGCCTGCACGGCGTGCTGCGCGGCGGCCGAGAGCCACATGCCGTGGACGATCACGCCGCCCAGCCCGGCCAGCTCGGCCGCGGTGTCGGAGACGTGGATC
>NZ_JAALDU010000383.1 GCF_014145015.1 Dietzia sp. E1
TGCCCTCGTACGCGCTCATCGCCATGACGGGCACCTGGCGCCGGCTCGGCGTGGGCCGCCTGTTCGTGGTGATCAACCTGCTGACCTCCACGCTCCTGCTCGTCGGCGTCGGCTTCGTCTACGCGTCCGCGGGCAGCGTGAACCTCGCGGTGCTCGCCGGAGCGGCACGCGAGGACGGCCGGGTCGGCGCCGCGCTCGGCGTCGTGCTCATGGCGCTGTGCATCAAGGCCGGCGCCGTCCCGGTCCACGGCTGGCTCCCCCGCGCCTACCCCGGCACCTCCTCCGGCGTCATGGCGCTGTTCTCCGCACTGCACACCAAGGTCGCCCTCTACGCGGTGATCCGCATCTGGGCGACCGTGTTCGACCTCGACCCGGCGTGGGGTCGCGTCCTGCTGGTGGTCGCTCTCGTGACCACGCTGTGGGGCGCCATCGCCTCGGCCGCCCCGGTCGGTGCGCGCGAGATCCTCGCGTGGCAGATGGTCTCCGGTGTCGGCGTCATCCTCGCCGCCCTGGCCGTCGCGCAGGCCCCCGGCGGCGCGATCGTCTACATGATCCACCACATGGTGACCATCGGCGCGCTGGTGACGCTGTTCGGCGCCGCCGAGCACGTCTACCGCAGCGGGCAGCTCGGCGGGCTGTCCGGGCTGTGGTATCGCGAGCGACCGCTGGCCGTCCTCATCGTGATCGCGATCGCGGCCCTCGTCGGACTGCCCCCCACCTCGGGACTGATCGGCAAGCTCGAGGTCATCGACGCCGCCCTCGGGGCGGGCGGGGCGTGGGGCGTCGTCACCGTCGTCGTCGTCCTGGTCGCCTCCCTCATCGGCCTCGTCGCCATGCTCCGGCTGTGGCGCGGCGCCATGTGGGGCGGCCCGCCGTCCGGACACTCCGGGGACGCCGATCCCTGCGACGAGGACGTGCAGGGTGACGGGGACGACGACGAGGTGCGCCCGACTCGCCGCGTGCCGACGAGGCTGCTCGTGCCCGGTGGCGCACTCGCCGCCGTCTCGGTGGCGCTGTTCCTCGGCTACGGGGCGGTCGCGCCCGAGGTGGACCGGGCGGTCGCCGGCCTCGTGGACACCGACGCGTACGTCGCGGCGGTTCTCGGCGGGCCGGACGCGATGACGGAGTCGACGATCGGGGGCCGCCCGTGATGCGTCGCGTGCTGCGGGCCCCGGTGGTCCTGGCCTGGCTGTTGTGGAACGTCGTCCTGTCGTCGTGGGCGCTGGCCAAGGAGGCCGTCACGCCCGGCCCCATCGGCACCCCGGTGCTGGTGCGGTACCCCATGCGCTGCCGCACCGACGTGGAGATCACCGCGCTGGCGTGGGCCATCACCGTCACGCCGGGGACGCTCGTGACCGTCATCGGCGACGACGAGATGTGGGTCCACGTGGTGCTGGGCGGTCCACGGGAGGAGATGATCGAGTTGCTCGGTCAGACGGAGAACCGGGTGCTGTCCGTCCTGCGAGGTGATGACGCGTGAGTCCGCTCCTGACTATTCTCCTGGCGGTGTCGACCGTGATCGTCGTCGCGAGCATGGTGGTCGCGGCCGTCCGGGCCGTGCGTGGGCCCGGAGACGCCAACCGCGCCGTCATGGCCGATCTGAGCTACTTCTGCGCGGTGGCGCTGTTCGTGCTGTTCGTCATCCGCCAGGGATCCGCGGTGGCGCTGGACGTCGTGATGCTCGGCTCTCTCATCGGGATCCTCTCGACCGTCGCGCTCGCGCGGTTGCTCTCCCGGGGACAGCGGTGACGGCGATGGACACCTCGATGCTCACGGACCTGCTGATCGGCGTCCTGGCGCTGCTCGGATCACTGTGCTTCCTGGTGGCCGCGGTGACCATGTCCCGTGCCGGCGACGCGCTCACCCGGATCAACATCCTGTCCGTGGCGACCGGCCTGGGCATGATGCTGTTCATCCTGTCCGCGTACGTTCACGAGCTGACCACCGGGTTCACCTGGATGGCGACTCTCATGGCACTGGTGGCGCTCGGCGCGACGGTGGTCGTCACCACGGTCGCCTCCATCACCCTCGCGCGCGCCGCCTACCGCGCCGACGGTCGACTCGACCCGCTGACCGCCTACGACGACATCGCCGACGAGGATTGATATGACCGGGCCGGAGGATGCGCGCTCGCCGTGGGCGATGTCCGACCGCGACCCGGCCGAAGCCGCACGACGGCTGGATTCACTCGTCGGCGCAGGTGACCTGCACGCCGCGGCGGCCATGGTGGAGGCCCTGCCGCCGTCACTGGTCGTGGACGTCCTCGAGCGCAGCGGCGCGAGGGACCGGGCCGTCGTCTTCCGGCTCCTGCCCAAGGGCACGGCCCTGGTGGTCTTCGAGGCGCTCGACCCGCCGCTGCAATCCGAGCTGATCCGGGACCTGCACGCGGAGCGGGTCAACCAGCTCTTCACCGACCTCGACCCCGACGACCGCGCCGGGCTCGTCGACGAGCTCCCCGCCCACGTCGCCACGCGGCTCCTGCGGGAGCTCGACCACGCCGAGCAGGCGCTCACCGCCGCAGTGCTCGACTACCCCACCGGCTCGGTGGGCCGGCGAATGAGCCCGGAGTTCGTCTCCACCCACCCCGACGTCACCGCCGGCGAGACCCTCGAGCGGGTCCGGCGACGGATCGACCAGGCCGAGACGATCTACGCCATCCCCGTCACCGACGACCAACGGCGACTGGTCGGGATCGTGGGACTGCGCGCGATCATGCGTGCGGAGCCGGGCACGCCCGTGCGGGAACTCATGAACGAGGCGGTCACCGCCCGCGCCCGCGAGTCCGCGGAGGCCGCCGCCCGCCGCTCCGCCGACGAGCGCCTCATCGTCCTGCCGGTCGTCGACGACGAGCACCGCCTGGTCGGGATCCTCACCTTCGACGACGCGCTGCGCATCCTCGAGGAC
This sequence comes from Dietzia sp. E1, assembly GCF_014145015.1. GTDB lineage: Bacteria > Actinomycetota > Actinomycetes > Mycobacteriales > Mycobacteriaceae > Dietzia > Dietzia cinnamea_A. The sequence goes on from NZ_JAALDU010000383.1 coordinate 2,905, forward strand.
GCCGAGACCGAGGACACCGCCCGCGCCGGTGGCTCCGAACCGCTCCGGCGCCCCTACCTCGCCACGCCCGTGCGGACGCTGGTGCGTTCCCGCGTCGTGTGGCTCCTCGTGCTGGCGTTCGGCGCCGCGCTGACCGTGCAGGTCCTCGAGGTGTTCGAGGCGACCATCGAGCAGGTGGTTGCGCTCTCGCTGTTCGTCCCGCTCATCATCGGCACCGGCGGCAACACCGGTAACCAGGCGGCGACCACGGTCACCCGTGCGCTCGCGCTCGGCGACGTGCGCCCCCGCGACGCCCTGCGGGTGCTCGGCCAGGAGATCCGGGCCGGGTTCACGCTGGGCGTCATCCTCGGCGCCGTGGGCTCCGCGGTCACCGGGCTCGTCTACGACGCCGACCTCGGCCTGGTCATCGGGCTCACGCTACTGGCGCTGTGCACGATCGCGGCGACCGTCGGTGGGCTCATGCCGCTGCTCGCCCAGGCCGTCCGAGCGGACCCGGCCGTGTTCTCCAATCCGTTCATCACGACCTTCGTCGACGCCACGGGGCTCGTCGTGTACTTCCTCATCGCCCGGGCGGTGCTGGGCCTGTAGCGGTGAACTGACCGGCTCCCCACGGTCAGCGACGGGAACCGACCGCCAGGTCCGCCCGGCCGCTAGTGTGACCCTCACCACCCGACCCCGGGTGACGGTCCGCCGCCAGAGGGTGCCCATGCCGCACGATGCCACCGACAATCTCATGCCCGAACTCGCCTGCTACGGCCTGGCCGGGCACAGCGCCGCGCCCGCGGACCTCCTCGCCGAGGCCGCCCGCGCCGAGGAGCTGGGGCTCGGCTCGATCCTGCTCTCGGAGCGGTTCGCGCTCAAGGACGCGGCGGTGATGGCCGGCGCCGCCGTGGCCGCGACGAGCCGGATCGGCGTGGGCACCGCCGCTACCAACCACAACACCCGCCACCCGCTGGTCACCGCCACCATGGCCGCCACGCTGCACCGGATGTCCGGCGGCCGCTACGCGCTCGGGCTGGGGCGCGGGATCCCGATGCTGTTCGACATCATGGGCCTGCCGCACGTGACCTCCGCACAGCTCGAGGACGCGATCGGCCTCTTCCGGACGCTGTGGGCGGGCGGCGCGGTGATCGGTCACGACGGACCCGCCGGCAGCTACCCGTACCTTGCGCAGGACTCCTCGTTCGACGAGGACATCCCCGTGCTGCTCATGGCGATGGGCGACAACCAGCTGCGGCTGGCCGGGCGGATCGCCGACGGGGTCGTGCTCCACACCTTCATGTCCGATGCGGCGGTCGAGCGCTGCGTGCGTCTGGTGCGCGAGTCTGCCGAGCGTGCTGGCCGCGATCCCGCGAGCGTCCGCGTCTGGTCCGTGATGGCGACGATCGAGGACTCGCTCGACGAGGCGGCGCGACTACGCAAGCTCGTCGGGCGGCTGGCCACCTACCTCACCGGCTACGGCGACGTCCTGGTCCGCGTCAACGACTGGGACCCGGCGGGGCTCGAGCGATTCCGCGCCGACGAACGACTGTCAGCACACTCCGGTGCGCTCGACGCGACCGACGACCTCGACCTGCTCCGCCACGCGGCCGACGTCCTGCCCGACGAGTGGCTCGCCACCGCCGCGGTGGGCAGCGCCGCACACTGCGCGGACCGGATCGAAGGACAACTCGCGCTGGGCGCGGACTCGGTGGTGCTGCACGGCGCCACGCCCGACGAGCTCGCCCCGGTGCTCGCCGAGTGGCGGCGTCGACGGGACCCCGATCGCTTCGCCCATCTCGACGCCAACCCTGGCCGGATCCGGTCGCGCCGCGACGCCAGCGCAGCGGACACGGCAGCGAACGCAGCAGAGGCCGCCGAGCGACCGGACACCGCCCGCCCACGAGAGGACCTGCCGTCATGACCAGCGTCGCGTCGAACCCCCGGGTGGCCTGCACGCCGGAGGAGGTGACGGCGCCGTGGCTGTCGGAGGCGCTCGGCACCGAGGTCCGGTCGGTGCGCACAGAGCTTGTGGGCACGGGCCAGATCGGCTGCTGCGTGCGCGCTCACGTCGACGGCGACGGGCTGCCACCGACGCTCTTCGTCAAGCTGCCGAATCCCGACGAGGGCATGCGCCCGCTGCTGCACGGCGTGTACCGGAGCGAGGTGCTGTTCTACCGCGACCTCGCGCCGACCGTCGCCGTCCGCGTGCCGCGGGCGCGGTTCGCGCAACTCGGCGAGCGGGAGGGCGAGTTCACGCTCGTCCTGGACGACGTCTCGCCGCTGGTGCAGGGCGACCAGCTCACCGGCCTGTCCATCGAACAGGCCGTGGACTGCGCGACCAACCTCGCGGGCCTGCACGGGCCGCGGTGGTGCGACCCGGAGTTGCGACGCGTCGAGGGCCTGTCGGTGCCGACGGTCGAGGACAACGTCACGCTGCAGGAGCTCGGCGGGCCGGCGGTGGAGGCGTTCCTCTCCGAGCTCGGGGGAGGGCTCGACGACGACGAGCGCCGCATCATGGCCGGGATCGCCCCGCTGATCGCACAGTGGGCCAGTGGGCGGGCCGAGCGGTTCGCTCTCCTGCACGCGGATTACCGGGCCGACAACATGCTGGTCGACCCGGTCGGGAGCCGTCCCTCGCTGGCGTGCGACTGGCAGACGCTGGCGGTGGGCCTGCCCGGTCGGGACCTGGGCGGCTTCCTCGGCTCGAGCCTCACGGTGGGCGACCGGCGGTCCGCGGAGCGCGAGATCGTCGCGCAGTACCACCGTGCGCTGCTCGGTCACGGGGTCACCGGTTACTCGGCGGACGAGTGTTGGGACGACTACGTCTACGGGCTGCTGCAGACGCCGGTGCTGGGGATCTTCGGGTGGATGTACGGGACGCGCACGCCCCGCGGGGACGAGATGTTCACCGTGCTCATGCGCCGGTCGGGTCGCGCTATCGCCGACCACGAGGCGCTGGCGGTGGCCCGGTCCGGCTGACACCGGGCGCCGCCGGGGTGTGAGCCCACCTCGTCGTCGTCCCCGGCCGAAATGACGAAATCCGCTACCCCGCCGCGGGATCCGCTACCCGTGTGAGGGGCGCGGATCCGTAGGCGGAGTAGCGGATCTCGTGGGCGGGAGGGTCAGGCCGAGCCGATCAGACCGACTGGGCCTGCCACATCCAGTGCAACTGCTCGAGCCGGGCGCTGATGCCGATGAGCAGGTCCTCGGTCACCGGGTCGTCGCCGACCTTGCCGATGTTGGCCCGAAGGCGCTTGATGGCCGCCTCGAGGGCCTCGGTCATGACCAGCACGACCTTGTCGTCCGAGGTGAACTCGGCCGAGACCTCGTCGAGCGCGCTGTTGGCCGCGACCGTCGCGGAGCGGCCGTCCGGGCTGACGCCGACGGCGGTGGCGCGCTCGGCCACCTCGTCGACGAAGGCGCGGGCGTCCGTGACGACCTCGTCGAGGGCGAGGTGGATGCTCCGGAAACGCGGGCCGACGACGGACCAGTGCGCCTGCTTGGCGACGAGCGACAGGTCGATCAGGTCGACCAGCGACTCCTGCAGGGCGTTCGTCACGGCCTCCTGAGCCTCGGCGGGGACGAACGAGGTGAACAGACCATTCGAATCAGCAGCCATCATGGCTCCCTTCTGACCCGGTTCTCTGGGTCGTGGAAGTGAATCGGATCGTGCACTGGACGTTCCCAGTATGCCCGTTCTGTTGACTGCCGTCAGTCCTGCAGCCGGTGGTTGCCGCGCGGGCCGGCCTCGACGCCGGCCTTCACGGCCTGGCACAGGCCCTCGTCGACGGCGGCCCAGTAGGCGTAGACGCGCTCGAGCAGCTCGGTCTCGTCCGGGTGGATCGCGGACACGTGGCCGGCGATGTTGGCCGCCAGGCGCTCGCGCTCCTCGTCGTTCATCACCTCGCGGTACAGGATCGTCGCCTGGACCTGGTCCGTGTCATCGGCGTGGGGGGTGAGGTCACCGCGGAAGATCTCGGTGCCCTCGGCGTCCCAGGCGCCGAGGTCGTAGGCCTTGGCGGGGTCGGCCGCCGGCCCGCCGAGCGAGTTGGGGTGGTACTCGGCCTGCGCGGGGTGCGGGAACTCGAACTGCATGGCGCCCTCCTTGGAGTAGGAGTTCACCTCCGAGAGCGGCCGGTTGACCGGGACCTGCTGGTAGTTGGCACCGATGCGGTAGCGCTGGATGTCCGGGTAGGCGAAGACGCGGCCGAGCAGCATCTTGTCGGGCGAGAAGCCGATGCCCTTGACGATGTTGGTCGGCGCGAACGCGGCCTGCTCGATCTGCGCGTGGTGGTTCTGCGGGTTGCGGTTCAGCGTCATGGTGCCGACCTTGCGCAGCGGGTAGTCGCGCTGCGACCACGTCTTGGTCAGGTCGAACGGGTTGTACCGGTAGGTGGCCGCGTCGGCGACCGGCATGACCTGGACGTGCAGGTCCCAGGACGGGTAGTCACCGTTCTTGATGGCCTCGTAGAGGTCCTCACGGTGGTAGTCGGCGTTCTCGCCGGCCAACTTGTCGGCCTCGGCCTGGGTGAGGTTCTTGATGCCCTGGTTGGTCTTGAAGTGGAACTTCACCCAGTGGCGCACGCCCTCGGCGTTGATGAACTGGTAGGTGTGCGAGCCGAAGCCGTCCATGTGACGCCAGGTGGCGGGGATGCCGCGGTCGCCCATGAGCCAGGTGACCTGGTGCGTGGACTCGGGGCTCAGGGTCCAGAAGTCCCACTGCATGGCGTGGTTGCGCAGGCCCGAGGCGTTCTTTCGGCGCTGCGAGTGGATGAAGTCCGGGAACTTGATGGCGTCGCGGATGAAGAAGATCGGGGTGTTGTTGCCGACGAGGTCGTAGTTGCCCTCCTCGGTGTAGAACTTCAGGGCGAAGCCACGCGGGTCGCGCCAGGTGTCCGGGCTGCCCTTCTCACCGGCGACGGTGGAGAAGCGGGCCAGCATCGGGGTCTTGACGCCCTTCTGGAACAGGCCGGCGCAGGTGATGTCCGAGACGTCCTCGGTGGTCTCGAAGACGCCGAACGCGCCCGAGCCCTTGGCGTGGGGCAGACGCTCCGGGATGTTCTCGCGGTTGAAGTGGGCGAGCTTCTCGATGAGGTAGAAGTCGTGCAGCGCCTGCGGGCCGCTCTTGCCGACCTGGGCGCTGAACTCGTCGCTGGGGACGGGCTGGCCACTGTCGGTGGTGGTGTGCGAGCCGGGCTGGAAGTCGCGAACGCCGCGGTCGGCGGGGTGAACGGTCACGTCGTGATGCTCCTCGGGTGAGTGGTGTGGAGTGGATGTGATCTGGGTCTCAGTCTTAGACGAGCGCGGACTGCTTCGCCCGACATTCGGGACATGTGCCCCAGTAGTTGACCTCTGCTTCGTCGATCCTGAAGCCGTGGTCACTGTCGGCGGAGAGGCAGGGTGCGTGCCCGACCGCGCATTCGACGTCCTCAATGCGCCCGCAGTGCCGGCACACGAGGTGATGGTGGTTGTCCCCCGTGCGTCGCTCGTACCGCGCCGGCGAGCCGGCGGGTTCGATACGGCGCATGAGACCGACCTCGGTGCACACCCGCAGCGCGTCGTAGACGGTCTGCGTGGACACCGCGCCCAGTCGTTCCCGGACGAGGGAGGCGACATCCTCCGCCGCGATATGGGGACGACCGGCGACGACGTCGAGGACCGCAAGGCGCGGCGAGGTGACCCTCAATCCGGCTTGTCGGAGCAGTGCTCCCAGTTCCTCTGCTGTCGTCATAGCACTCACCATAGCCGACTTTCTGGAACTAGTCCAGAAACAGAATTCATCCCTTTTGAGACGTCCTCTACTCGAGCGGCCGGCCGGGGCCGCGCGGAGCGAGCAGAGGGCCGGAGGCCGGCGGCGGACGACTAGGCTGACGGGCGACCCGAGAAGCTGACGGGAGCCCCGAGAACGCGCAGGAGGAACCCATGACGGAGAGCGCCACCGGACCGATCGTGTGCGGCTATGACGGCTCGCAGGACTCCCGTCGCGCCGTGGCCTGGGCCGCCGCCCGGGCCCGCGGGCTGGACACCCCGCTCGAGGTGATCTCGGCCGACCGCGCCGTCGGTCGCGTGGTCGCCTTCGACGACACCGCCCGCGCCAACGTCGAGGGCGCCATGCGCGATCAGCTCGCCGATCTCGTCGGCGACGTCCCCACCACCTACCGGGTGATCGCCGACAGTCCCGTCGGGGCACTGGTCGAGGCCGGCCGCGGCGCGTCGGCGATCGTCGTGGGCAGCCGCGGGCTCACCGTGCGGGAGGACTTCGCGATGGGCTCGACGTCCGCCGGGGTCGTCGAACACGCGACCTGCCCGGTCATCGTCATCACGCCGCACGCGCCCGCGGACCCCACCGAGGGCCCGGTCGTGCTGGCCGCCGACGGCTCGGAGGCCAGCAGCGCCGCCGTGGCATACGCGTTCTCCGAGGCCGAGCGCCGCGGGACCGGGCTCCGGGCGATCCACTCTGTCGAGGTGCCCCGGCTGCCGGGGGCCTCGCTGTTCGACCTCGACCGGTTGGCCGAGAGCGTGATCGCCGAGGACGAGAAGGAGGTCCTCGACTCACTCGCGCCGCACGAGGCCCGCCACCCGGGTGTCGAGGTCGAGCTCATCCTCGTCGTCGGTGAGCCCGCCGTCACGATCGCCGAGGAAGCCGCGGGCGCGTCGTTGCTGGTCACCGGCTCGCGGGGCCACGGCGGCTTCGCCGGCCTGCTGCTGGGCTCGGTGAGCCGGCGACTGCTGCAGACGGCGCCGTGCCCGGTCGCGGTCGTCCGCCCCACCGACTGACCCACCGCGCGCCCGGCCCCACGTCTTCCGCCGCGTCGGGTCCGTCTGGTCCTGCCCGAGACAG
>NZ_JAALDU010000384.1 GCF_014145015.1 Dietzia sp. E1
GCCGACCCATGTGACGTGTGAGGCGCATGTGACTCAGCTTAGGCGATCGTGAGGCGGCGGCGGGCCGCTCGGCGAGAGTGCTCATGGCAGGAAAATCGCGACGGCCGGTGCCCGCGTTACCGGGACGGCGGCTCCGCGCGGGTGTCGGGGGGTGTCTCCGACGGCGCCTCGTCCGACGGCGTCTCCTCCGCCCCGTCCTCCGACGGCGCCGGGTCGACCTCCTTGTGGGCGAGCCGCACCGTCGCCACGACCATGACGATGAGCGTGGCGGCGAGGATCGCCAGCTCGGGTCCGTCGACCGCGAACCACTCGCCGAGGACCACCACGCCCAGCGCGAGCGAGACCACCGGCGTGGTGACGGTCGAGGCGGGGACGGCCTGGTGGACGGCGCCGACGGAGAACGACATCTGTTGCAGCGTCAGCGCGACGACGGCGGCCACGACGAGCCCGTACACCTCGCCGGTGGTGGCCACGAGCAGCGGCCCGCCCTCGTAGAACCGGTCGGCGACACCCTTGGTGAGGAGCGCGACGTAGGCGAACGCGGTGCCGCCGGCCACGCCCAGCAACAGGGCACGGTTGCCGTCGGCGCGGAGCGCGCGGGAGAGACGGAGGAGGACGACGACGACGAGGACGCCCGCCGCACAGGCCAGTGCCCACTGCCACCAGGGCGGATGTGCCTCCCCACCGGTGGGCCGGCCGTAGATCACCAGCACGACCACGCATCCCGCCAGGACGTGGCCCCAGAGCAGTTCGGTCTTGGTGACCCGCCGCCCGGTCACCCATGCGCCCAACGGGAGGGCGAAGGTGAGTGAGAGGACGGTGATCGTCTGGACCAGGATGAGCGAACCGTAGATCAGCGCCAGCCCCTGGAACACGAAGCCGGCGAGGCTGATGGCCATGCCGGTCCACCAGTACCTGCTGGTGAGGATGTGGAAATCGCCCTCGCGTCGGCCCCTCGCGCGGCGCGGTGAGCGGTGCCGCATCACGGTGCCGAAGGCCTGGCTGAGGGCGGAGGCGAGGGCGAGGAGTACTGCCGCCCAGGTTTCAGTCATCACTCATGAGTAAACACCTCCCGTAAAGTGGGTCTGCGTTAAGCCGATCAACACCGGAAGGGTGTGACCGCGTGGCACTCGTAGTGCAGAAGTACGGCGGCTCCTCCGTGGAGTCCGCAGAACGTATCCGTCGGGTGGCCGAACGGATCGTGGAGACCAGGAAGGCGGGCAACGACGTCGTGGTCGTCGCCTCGGCCATGGGCGACACGACCGACGAGCTGCTGGACCTGGCCGACCAGGTCTGTCCCTCGCCGCCGCAGCGCGAGATGGACATGCTGCTGACGTCGGGTGAGCGCATCTCCAACGCGCTGCTCGCGATGGCCATCAGCTCGTTCGGGATGGAGGCCTACTCGTTCACCGGGTCGCAGGCCGGCATCATCACCACCACCCGACACGGCAACAGCCGAATCATCGACATCACCCCGGGCCGTGTCCGCGAGGCGCTCGATCAGGGCAAGATCGCCCTCGTCGCGGGCTTCCAGGGTGTGTCGCGGGAGACCCGCGACGTCACCACCCTCGGCCGCGGCGGATCCGACACCACGGCGGTCGCGATGGCCGCGGCGCTGGGCGCGGACGTGTGCGAGATCTACTCGGACGTCGACGGCATCTACACGTCCGACCCGCGGATCGTGCCGAACGCCCGCAAGCTCGACACCATCTCGTACGAGGAGATGCTCGAGATGGCGGCGGTCGGCTCCAAGATCCTCAACCTGCGCAGCGTCGAGTTCGCCCGCCGCTACCACGTGCCGCTGCGCGTCCGCTCTTCGTATTCGACCAACCCGGGCACGCTCGTGGCCGGAAAAGTGGAGGACATCCCCGTGGAAGACGCAGTCCTGACCGGAGTCGCTCACGACGCCTCGGAGGCCAAGATCACGGTGGTCGGCATCCCCGACCAGCCGGGGTACGCGGCCAAGATCTTCCGCGTCGTCGCCGATGCCGAGATCAACATCGACATGGTCCTGCAGAACGTCTCCAAGGCGGAGGGCAAGACCGACATCACCTTCACGTGCCCGCGCGAGGTCGGCGCCAAGGCGGTCGAGGTGCTGTCCAAGGCCAAGGACGATCT
>NZ_JAALDU010000385.1 GCF_014145015.1 Dietzia sp. E1
CCACTGGCCTCGAGCTCGTCCGCCGCCTTGGCGTCGCGGGCGTGGCGACGCAGCACCTCGCTCACGGAGTCCGGCGCGTCGGAACCGTCGGGCAGGCGGGCGGGCACGTCGGCGGAGTTGCGGCGCGCGTACACGCCCGAGCTCGGCAGGGGCGTCACGCGCGCGGTGTCGTCGCGCTGCCAGTCGAGGAACCGCTGCTCGGAGAGTTGGCGCTGGGTGAGGCGGCCGGTGAAGCGCTCGCGGTGGGCCAGCACCATGGCGCCGAGCGTGGCGATGATGAGCAGCACCCCGGTGAGCTCGAACGCCCACACGTGTCGCGAGAACAGCAGCTCGGCCAGCGCCGGCACCTCGGACCCGCCGGCCGCGAACCCCGCGAACGGCGGCAGCTCGGCCCGCGCGAGGCCGGTGGCCAGCAGGACCCCGAACCCCAGGCCGGCGAGGATCGCCGCCACCCGGTGCCCGCGTATCCGCTCGACCAGCGAGTCCGAGGACTCCACGCCGATGAGCATCACCACGAACAGGAACAGCATCATCACGGCGCCGGTGTAGACGACGATTTGCCCGACGCCGAGGAACACCGCGCCCTGCGCCATGTACAGGACGGCCAGCGAGACCATGGTCGCCGCCAGGCACAGCGCCGAGTAGACGGCCCGGGTCGCCGCGACCACCCCCAGCGCCCCGGCCACCGCGACGGTCGCCAGGACCCAGAACAGGACCGACTCGCCGGCGGCCATCATGAGGCCTTCGCCGGGTCGTATGGTTCGCCCTGCTCGGGCACCGCTCCGGTGATCTCGCCGCGGTAGTAGTCGGCGTGGTCGGCGCCGGGGACCATGTCGTGCGGTGGCGGCACCATGCCGGCGAGCATGGGCCCGAGCAGGTCGTGCTTCTCGTAGATGAGGTCGGCGCGGTTGTCGTCGGCCATCTCGTAGTCGTTGGTCATGGTCAGCGCGCGGGTCGGGCAGGCCTCGACGCACAGGCCGCAGCCGATGCAGCGCAGGTAGTTGATCTGGTAGATCCGCCCGTACCGCTCGCCGGGGGAGTAGCGCTCCTCGGCGGTGTTGTCGGCGCCCTCGACGTAGATCGCGTCGGCCGGGCACGCCCACGCGCACAGCTCGCAGCCGATGCACTTCTCCAGGCCGTCGGCGTAGCGGTTGAGCTGGTGACGCCCGTGGTAGCGCGGCGCGGTCGGGACCTTCTCCTCCGGGTACTGCTCGGTGTGCTTCTTGCGGAACATCGTCGCGAACGTCACCCCGAACCCGGCGAGCGGCTCGAGGAACCTGGGAACCCTAGGCATGGCGGGCCTCCTGACTCGGGGCGGTGTCGGTGGTCGGTGTGGCGGGGGTGCCGGCGCGGCCGAGCGCGGCGCGCTGGTGCGGGAGCGGCGGGACGGGGAATCCGCCGGCGGTGGGGTCGAAGGGCGCGGGGTCGGTGGGCGCGGCGCGGGTTCCGGCGTCGGTGGGTGCGGCGCGGCCGCCGCGTCGGGTGCGGGTCCGGTGGACGACGACGATGACCGCGACCGCGACCAGGCCCGCGATCACCATGGCCGGCGTGAGGAGGTCCGACTCGGGACCCACGACCACCCGGATCGTGGCCACGGCCATCACCCAGGCGAGGGAGACGGGGATGAGCACCTTCCAGCCGAACGCCATGAACTGGTCGTAGCGCAGCCGCGGGAGGGTGGCCCGCAGCCAGATGAACAGGAACATGAAGGTCCACACCTTGGCGACGAACCACAGCAGCGCCCACCACCCGGAGTCGGCGCCGGGGATGAGCGAGAACGGCAGCGGCGCCTGCCAGCCGCCGAGGAACAACGTGGCCGCGAGCGCGGAGACGGTGGTCATGTTGACGTACTCGGCCAGCATGAACATCGCGAACCGCAGGGACGAGTACTCGGTATGGAAGCCGCCCACGAGTTCGCCCTCGGCCTCGGGCAGGTCGAAGGGGGCGCGGTTGGTCTCGCCGACCATCGAGATGACGTAGACGACGAACGACGGCGCCAGCAGGAACACGAACCACACCTGCGACTGCGCGGCCACGATCCCCGAGGTGGACATGGTGCCGGCGAAGAGGAACACGCCGACGAAGGACAGCGCCATGGCGATCTCGTAGCTGATCACCTGGGCCGTGGACCGCAGGCCGCCGAGCAGCGGGTACGTCGAACCGGAGGACCAGCCGGCCAGGACGATGCCGTACACGCCGATCGAGGTGACCGCGAGGACGTAGAGGATCCCCACGTGCAGGTCCGTGAGCTGCAGCGGCGTCGCGGTCCCGAACACCGAGACCACGGGCCCGAAGGGGATCACCGCGAACGCCATGAACGCCGGGATCACCGCGATGACCGGGGCGAGCAGGTAGATCGGCTTGTCGACCCCCGCCGGGATGAGGCCCTCCTTGAGGGCGATCTTCACGCCGTCGGCCAGGCTCTGGAGGATGCCGCCCGGGCCGACGCGGTTGGGTCCGATGCGCATCTGCATCCACGCGAGGATCTTGCGCTCCAGGTAGATCGCCGCGAGCACGGTCACCACGAGGAACACGAACACCGCGAGGACCTTGGCGAGCACCAGCCACCACGGGTCCGCACCGAAGGCCGAGAGGTCGGTCATGCCGTCACCTCCCCGGCGGCGGGATCCCCGACGGCGATGCCCACGATCTCGCCCGCGGCCGCGCCGAGGGTGGCGTTGACGGCCGAGCCGGGCGAGTTCTGCGGCACCCACACCACGCGGTCGGGCATCTCGGTGATCGCCAGCGGCAGGGTGATCGCCCCGCGGTCGGTGGAGACGGTCACCGGGTCGCCCTCGTCCGCGCCGATGTCGCGGGCCGTCGCGGCCGACAGACGTGCGACCGGGCGGCGGGCCGTGCCGGCCAGGTGGGGCTCGCCGTCCTGCATGCGGCCGGC
>NZ_JAALDU010000386.1 GCF_014145015.1 Dietzia sp. E1
TGTGGACGAAGGCGGGGCGGAGCCGAGCGGAGGCGGGGCGGGGCCGAGCGGACGCGCGAACCGGACCGACAGGGTCAGTCGCGGTGGCGGGCCTCCTCCGCCTGCGCCTCGCGGCGGACGTCGGCCGCGTCGTCGACGGTCTGCTGGTGCTTCTCGGCCGCCTTGTCGCTCGCCGTGGTGTCGCGCGGCGGGAGCTGGATGGTCTCCTCCGCGTGCATCCCCGCCTGCAGCTCACGGGCCCGCTCGACCTCGGCGTCGACCTCCGCCCCGAACAGCAGTGCGTTATTGGTGATCCACAGCCAGAGCAGGAAGATGATGACGCCTGCGAGGGAGCCGTACGTGGCGTTGTAGCTGCTGAAGTTGGTCACGTACAAGACGAAGCCGCCGGTCGCGACCGCCCACACGATCAGGGCGATGACGGCGCCGATCGAGATCCAGCGGAACTTCGGCTGCTTGACGTTGGGCGCGAATCCGTAGAGCACGGCCAGGATGACGACGACGACGAGGACGAGCACCGGCCACTTGGCGATCCCCCACACGGTCACGGCCGTCTCCCCCAGACCGATCAGATTCCCGGCCCATTCGGCGATCGGTCCGCTCACGACCAGGATGAGCCCGGCGAGACAGACCAGGAGCAGCAGGACCGCGGTCAGCAGGACGGTGACGGGCTTGAGCTTCCAGAAGGGCCGTCCCTCCTCGATCTCGTAGATGCGGTTCATCGCCCGGCCGAACGCGCCGACGTAGCCCGAAGCCGACCACAGCGCACCGGCGAGACCGGTGATGAGGGCGATGCCGGCGGCCGGGGTGTTGACGACCGACTCGATCGGCCCGCGCAGCGCGGCGAGGGTCTCCTCGGGGGCGGCACCCTCGAGCAGTTCCATCACCGCGTCCACCGTGGCCTGGCCCTGCCCGAACACGCCGAGCAGCGAGACCACCGCGAGCAGGGCGGGGAACAAGGACAGCACCGCGAAGTAGGTCAGGCTCGCGGCGAGATCGGTGCACTTGTCCCTGGAGAACTCGGAGAGGGCGCGCTTGATCCCGATCTTCCACGCGCTGCCCTTCAGCGAGGTGGGCGACTCGGGCTTACCGTAATCGGGGTCGGCATCCGAGTCGGGCTTATCGGTGATGTCGCGGCTCGTGGTACTCATACCTTCAGACTTTCGCATCACCGGGCCCCTTTCGCATCCGCGCCGCGGCCCGCATCAGAGCGCACGCCCGTGTCCGTGCGCCCGCGCCCGCAGAGGGATACGGTGACTCCCCTGAGATGTGGCGTTCGGACCCGCCTGAGCTAACCTGTTCGATGTCACGTCACCAAAGTGGTGTACGAACGCACACGCGACAACGATCAAAGGAGAAACCGATGAGCCTGTCCAACGCGATCCTCCGCGGCGTCACCGGCGCTTTCGTCCTCAACTCCGGCCTGAGCAAGCGCGGTATGCCGACCGAGGCCGCACAGGGCCTGCAGGGCTTCGCCGCCACGGGCGTGCCCGCCGTGAAGCAGATGGATCCGGACACCTTCGGCAAGTTCGTCGCCTACTCGGAGATCGGCATCGGCGCCGCCCTGCTCACCCCGGTGGTGCCCCGTCGCATCGCCGGCGCGGCGCTCGGCGTCTTCTCGGCGGGCCTGCTGGCGATGTACTTCCGCAACCCGGAGATGACCGAGGCCGACGGCATCCGCCCCAGCCAGGAGGGCATGTCCCTGGCCAAGGACGCGTTCATGGCCGCCATCGCCGGCGCGCTGGTCGTCGACAACTCCTGAACTCCGGATCGGCGGGCGCGGTGATGAGCGCCTG
>NZ_JAALDU010000387.1 GCF_014145015.1 Dietzia sp. E1
CGGCGAGCTGCGCCACCGCGAGGTCGCGGTCGCCGGGGACGAGGGTGCCGTCGGCCTCCGCGGAGGAGAGCACCGCGTGCAGCGGCGCCGTGTAGGAGTCCACGACCCCGCGGCGGAGCTGGCCGACCTCGTCGTCCTCCGAGGCGCCGCGGCCCATCGCCAACCACCCCAGCATCGACTGCTGCAGGGGCGCGTCCTGGATGAGGCGGGTCATCGACGCGCACAGGTGCAGCAGCTGGTCGCGCAGCGGGGCCTCCGCCGGCGGCGGCTCCGGGGCGGGCAGCAGTCGGCGGAACGCGGCCGCGATGAGCGAGTCCGTCGACGGGAAGTTGCGGTACAGCGTTGTCCGCGCGACCCCCGACAGCCGGGTGACCGCCTCCACCGTCACCGCAGCCGCGCCGCCCGAGACGAGGAGGTCCGCCGCGGCGTCGAGGAGCTTGCCCCGGGATCGGGCACGGCGGGGGTCGGTCGGCGTGGGCATGACCCCCATTGTGGCCCCCCGTGCCGGGAGGGTCATACGTTACGGTGGCGGGGACGAACGATACCGCCGGTATCGTTTCCCGTACCGCTCCCCGGGAGGCTCCGTGCTGGAACTGTCCACCGGACGACGCCGCTGGCTGCTGTTCGTCAATGTCGTCGCGGTCTCGCTGGTCGTGGCCACCATGTCCGCGCTGTACACGTCGCTGCCCGACATCGCCGTGGCCATCGGCGCCACCCAGGCCGAGCTCACGTGGATCGTCGACGCCTACACGCTCGCGCTGGCCGCGCTCGTGCTCACCGCCGGTGCGCTGGGCGACCGCTTCGGCCGCCGCGCCACCCTCATCGTGGGGCTGATCCTGTTCACCCTGTCCTCCGCGCTGCCGCTGTGGCTCGACTCGCCGCTCTGGCTCATCATCCTCCGCGCGGTCGCCGGCGTGGGCGCCGCGTTCGTCATGCCGTCGACGCTCTCGCTGCTCACCGCGAGCTTCCCGCCCGAACGCCGCGGGACCGCCGTCGGCACCTGGGCGGGCTTCGCCGGCATCGGTGGGATCGTCGGACTGATCGGCTCCGGGCTCATGCTGCAGGTGTGGTCCTGGAAGTCGATCTTCCTCGTCTACTCGGTGATCGGCCTGGTCGTGTTGGTCGCGGCGTTCACGATCGGCGAATCCGTCGCGTCCCGGCGTGGTCGGCCGGACGTCGCCGGCGCCGTGTTCTCCGCACTGGCCGTCGGAGGGGTGGTGTTCGGGCTCATCGAGGGGGCGCACACCAGCTTCTCGGCGGCCCCCGTCGTCGTCGCCCTCATCACCTCCGCCGTGAGCCTGGCCGCCTTCGTGCTGGTCGAGCTCCGCGCCGATGACCCGATCCTCGACGTGCGCTACTTCCGGCGCCGCGGTTTCTCGGCCGGCTCGGTGTCGGTGGCGATGCAGTTCCTCACGATCTTCGGGTTCTTCCTGCTCATCGTGCAGTACCTGCAGCTGGTCAAGGGCTACGACGCGATCGGGGCGTCCCTGTCGCTGGCGCCGATGGTCGTGCCCGTCATGGTGTTCTCCCTGCTCTCGCCCCGGCTCACCGCGGTGGTCGGACTGCGGGCGGTGTCCGTGGTGGGCGTGGGCGCGATCGCCGCCGGGATGGTCTTCCTCTCCCGGCTGGGCGTCGACTCGAGCTACTGGGACATCCTGTGGCCGATGGTCATCGCCGGTGTCGGCCTGGGCCTGTCCACCGCGCCCGCGACGTCCGCGATCGTCTCGGACATCCCCGCCGACGAGCAGGGCGTGGCCGCCGCGGTCAACGACGCGATGCGCGAGGTCGGCGCCGCGATCGGCATCGCGATCTCGGGCAGCATCCTCGCCGGCCGGTACGCCGCCGACATCGGCGCCGTCCTGCCGGGCGTCCCCGGGCCCGCCCGTGAGGCGGTGGCCGGATCGTTCGCCGGCGCGGTGGAGTTCGGCGAGGTCGCCGGTCCCGCGGCGCA
>NZ_JAALDU010000038.1 GCF_014145015.1 Dietzia sp. E1
CGCGGCCGCGAGCACCGCCAGGGCGCGCACCACGCCGTCCACGCCGCCCCGGAGCACGAGGCTCAGCTCCGCGCGCGGCGCTGTCGGGTCGGGCACGAGCGCCGACGGATCGCCCATCGGCTCGGCCGAACACCCCAGCGAGACATATCGCACCACGCCGGTCTCCACGTCCACGAACCGGAGGATCCGGATCGGCGCGGCACCGAGGAACGTCACCGACGCCTCCTGAGGCTCCGGTCCGTAGCGCTCCTCGAGATGAGCGCGTACCGCCGCCAGCACCGTCGACCCGTCCGCAGGGCCTCCCGGCAGCACTACTTCAGCCCGAGCCGGGCGAGCTCGTCGCGCACCCGCTCGGCGCTGGCGGGCTCGCACAGGACGTCGTAGCGGCCCGCGACCAGCTGGGAGGTGGACGCGAAATCCCGCTTCCCGCGGGTCGCGGCGTAGGACAGCGACGCCGAGACGACGCCGAACACGGAGCCGCCGATCAGACCGGTCAGCACCACGCCCCACATGGGCTGCGTGAAGATGCCCAGGAGCAGACCGAAGAACAGGCCGAGCCACGCGCCGGTCGCCAGCCCGCCCAGCAGGACCTTCGGCCAGGTCAGCCGGCCGGTGACCCGCTCGACCTGCATGAGATCGACGCCGACGATCGTGACCTCGTGGACGGGGAAGTCCTCGTCGGCGAGATGATCGACAGCCGCCTGGGCCTGCGCGTACGTCGGGTAGGAGCCGACCACCCACCCGGTGGGCGGTGTGGGCAGGCCCGGCGTCTGGGCTCCCCGGGCGCGCGCGCCCCGCGGGTTCACGGGAGTGGTCATGAGGTCCGTCCTTCCGCGTCGTCCCCGGCGGGGTTCCGGTCCGAGACGGTCATCCCGGCCGCACGTCCACGGGCGGAGACGACCAACGCCATCTTACGGCTGGCCTCGTCGAGCATCTCGTCCCCGAACATCACCGCACCGCGGGCGCCGCCCTCCACCGAGGTCGAGTGCGCGTAGGCCTCGAGGATGGCCTCGGCCTTGTCGAACTCGTCCTGACGCGGGCTGAACATCTCGTTCCCCGCGTCCACCTGGGCGGGGTGCAGGACCCACTTGCCGTCGAACCCGAGAGCGGCGGTGCGGGCCGCCGCGCGACGGAAACCGTCCTCGTCGCGGACCTTGAGGAACGGGCCGTCGATCGCCTGGAGACCGTGCGCGCGGGCGGCGACCAGGATCGTCATGAACACGTGGTGGTAGGCGTCGCCCGGGGCGTACCCGTCCGGCTGCTCCCCCACCGTCAGCGTGCGCATCCCGATGGAGGCCATGAAGTCGGCGGGGCCGAACACGAGGGTGAGCACCCGCGGGCTGGCCGTCGCGATCGCGTCGATGTTGGTCAGACCGAGGGCGTCCTCGATCTGCGGCTCGATCCCGATGTGACCGACCGGCAGGCCCGCGGCCTTCTCCACCTGGGTCAGCACGAGGTCGAGCGCGGCGACCTCCGCCGCGGTCCGCGCCTTGGGCAACAGCAGTGCGTCGACGTGGGCACCCGCCCGACCGACGACCTCGGTGACGTCCCGGACCGTGTACTCGGTGTCCCAGGCGTTGACGCGCACCACCACGGTGGGCGCCGCGAACCCACCCCGGCCGAGAGCGGCCACGACGTTCTCGCGCGCCTCCTCCTTCGCCGGGCCGGCCACCGCGTCCTCGAGATCCAGGAAGACCTCGTCCACAGGCAGTCCCCGTGCCTTGTCGATCATCTTCACACTGCTGCCGGGCACGGCGAGGACCGTGCGCCGCGGCCGGGCGCGCAGGTCCGCGATCGCCGAGGCGGCGTCCTCCGACGGCGCGGCTGTCGTGTGGGGGGCTGCGGTCATCGTGGGTGGCACTCCCTTACGTCCGGTACGGCGGGCGGGCGCCGCCTGTCGGTGACTAGGTTGGTCTGCATGGCGAACCTCAACAAGGCCTTCGTCGCCAGGCTAGCCGGATTGCCCGTGATCGGCCCCGATGGGGACGACATCGGACGCATCCGGGATGTCGTGGTGACGATGCGCTCCGGGCACAAACCCCCGCGGGTCATCGGGCTGGTCGTCGAGCTACCCACGCGGCGCAGGATCTTCGTGCCCATGCTCCGGGTCGCCTCGATCGATCCACGGTCGGTTTCGCTGGTGTCGGGCACCATCAACCTGCACAGGTTCCAGTCCAGGCCCGGGGAGAATCTCGTCCTGGGCGCCCTCGTGGACTCGGTCATCGGGGTCGAGCGCGACCAGCCCGCGGGCGAGCGGTCCGGGAACCCGGACCGCCCGACCCGGTATCAGGTCGTCGACGTGGAGATCGAGCGCCAACGCTCGCGGGACTGGCTCGTGTCGCGGCTCGCCGTCCGCGAGCGCCGCGGGCGTTCCCCCCTCGGCCGGCGCGGAGAGGTGTCGATCCACCCGTGGAACCGCATCAGGGGCCTGGACGACGCGATCGGCACCCCCGAGCACGGCGCCGAGAGCCTGGTGGAGCAGTACGCGGACCTCCGTCCGGCCGACGTCGCCATCGCCCTGCGCGAACTGCCGGAGGTGCGTCGACTGGAGGTCGCGCGCACCCTCGACGACGAACGGCTGGCCGACATCCTGCAGGAGCTCCCCCACGACGAGCAGACCGAGATCGTCACCCGGCTCGAACTCGAGCGTGCGGCGGACGTCCTCGAGGCCATGGACCCCGACGACGTGGCCGACCTCCTCGGCGAGCTCCCCGAGAAGGACGCCGAGTCGTATCTCGAGCGGATGAACCCCGAGGACTCCTCCAACGTCCGGCGCCTGCTGACCTTCGACGCCGACACCGCCGGCGGGTTGATGACGCCCGAACCGATCATCCTCTCGCCGCAGACCACGGTGGCGGAGGCGCTCGCGCACTGTCGCAACCCCGACCTCAGTCCCGCGCTGGCCAGCCTCGTCTTCGTCGTCCGTCCTCCCACGGCCACCCCGACGGGCAAGTACCTGGGCTGCGTCCACATCCAGGCGCTGCTGCGCGAGCTCCCGTCCGCCATGGTCGCCGAGACGGTCGACACGAGCCTGTCGGCGTTGCGCCCCACCGACTCGGTGGACGCGGTGACCCGGTTCTTCGCCACCTACAACCTGGTGTGCGGCCCCGTCGTCGACGACGAGGGGCACCTCCTCGGAGCGGTCGCGGTGGACGACCTGTTGGACCACCTCCTGCCCGACGACTGGCGGGACATGGACCTGCACGACGACACGGAGACGGCGCGATGACCGAACCCACCGTGAGGTCGTCGCTGTCCACTCCGATGACGTCCCGCCGACCCCGGATCAGCTTCGACTCCGACGCGGTCGGCCGGTACAGCGAGGCCGTCGCCCGGTTCTTCGGCACCGGGATGTACCTGCTCATCCAGACGGTCGTGGTGATCGTGTGGATCGTCATCAACGTCGCGGTCGTGGCGCTGCGGTTCGATCCGTATCCGTTCATCCTCCTCAACCTGGCGTTCTCGACCCAGGCCGCCTATGCCGCGCCGCTCATCCTGCTCGCGCAGAACCGTCAGGAGGACCGCGACAAGGAGTCCGTCAAGGAGGATCGGCTCCGGGCCACCCAGACCAAGGCGGACACGGAGTTCCTCGCCCGCGAGCTCGCGTCGGTCCGCCTGTCGGTGGGCGAGACCGTCACCCGCGACTACCTGCGCCGCGAGCTCGACGACCTGCGGGATTCCGTGGAACGGATCGAGACGATGCTGGCCGGGCTCTCCGCCGCCGGAGGTAACGCCGATGGCGGGAAAACCGATCCAGACGGCAGGGGCCGGGGGTAACCTCGCTCCAGACGAAGCGTCGCGGGGGCGGTGCACGGCCGTGGCGCCGTCCGTTACGTCGTAGGGGGAGAATCTTGCGCCGAATCGCGCACACTGCAGACCGTCGGGTGCTCACCAGTGCAGCCGTGACCGTCGGAGCCATCACGGTCCTCGCCGCGGTCGGGCTCACGATCGACACGAGCCGCCCCGCCGCACCCGACATCACCCCGCTGGCCGAGTACTCGCCGGAGCCGCCTCCCGCAACGACGCCGCCCCCTCCCAGCACTGACCCCACCACCTCGGAGCAGACCCCGGAGCCGCCGGCCGACCCCGGCGCCGCGCACATCGAGCCGGCGACGATCCCCGACGGCCCGCTCGGGATCCCGGGCATCGCCCTGGACGCCTACCACCGCGCGACGGACCGGCTCAACGCGGAGCGCCCCGCCTGCGAGATGGACTGGACCGTCCTCGCCGGGATCGGTCAGGTCGAGTCCAACCAGGGCCGCGGGCTCTTCGACGTGCGCGGCAACACCATCGGCCGGATCGTCGGCCCGCGACTCGACGGCTCCCTGCCGGGCACCGCTGTCATCACCGACACCGACGGCGGCAGATTCGACGGCGACCCCGACTTCGACCGTGCCGTCGGGCCCGTCCAGTTCATCCCGTCCACCTGGGCGCGGCTCGGGCGCGACGGCAACGACGACGGCGTGGCCGATCCGAACAACATCTACGACGGTGCCCTGTCCGCGGCGACGCTCCTGTGCAACCAGGGCGGGTCGATGGCGGACCCTGCGGCCCGCACCCGCGCGATCCTGGCCTACAACAACTCGTTGGCGTACGTGGCCAACGTCAACGCGTGGGCGCACGGGTACGCGGTCAACGCCTTCCCGCTACCCTCCGATCTGCCGGAGATCCACCGCCCGGAGCCCACGGTGGAGCCCACGCGGCCACCGGAGCACTGCCCCGAGGGCTGGGAGGGCGTGCCGACCGCCGCGCCGGAGCCCGCGGAGCCCGGGGAGCCGGAACCGCCGGTGCCCGGCTGCACGGAGGTCACCCCGGCGCCGACGACGCCGTCTCCCACGACCGAGGT